>JANNQZ010000102.1:0-6297 GCA_031401015.1 Chloroflexota bacterium
CCGTACCACGCCTGGTCGTACGATCTCGATGGGCGCCTCGTGGGTACGCCCAACGTCGATGAGGACGAAGGGTTCGACCGGAGCCTGTACCCGCTCCACGGCATCGCGGCCGAGTCGTACGCAGGTTTCCTGTTCGTGAACCTGTCCGAACCACGCACGCCGCTGGTCGATGCGTTGGCCGGGGTTGAGTCGATTACGAACTTCGAGCGCTACCGCATGGACGAATTGCGGATCGGCCGACGATTGGTCTACGAGGTCGCCGCAAACTGGAAGATCATCGTGGAGAACTTCAACGAGTGTCTCCACTGCCCGACGATTCACCCGGAGCTCGTGGCGGTGATTCCCATGTTCCGGTTCGGCGAGGTGTGGGACGACAAGACCAGGGATTCCGGTAACCCCATGGTCGAGGGGGCGTCTTCATTCACTCCGACGGGTTCGTCCACCCTGCCGCCATTCCCGGATCTGCTGCCCGACGACCGCTGCACGTATTACGGCGTCTTCCAGTACCCGAACCTGCTGCTCAATCTCCACCCGGACTCGGCCATGTACTACATCCTGTATCCGAACGGACCGTCCCACACGACCGTGGTTTCCGAGTACCTGTTCCGACCGGACACGATCGCCGCGCCGGACTTCGCTCCGGAACCGACGGTCGACCTGTGGGACCTGATCTCCAAGCAGGACTGGGAGGTCTGCTCACGCGCCCAGACGGGCGTCACGTCGCGTGCCTTTCGCCAGGGCGTCTACCCGCGCAAGGATCGGTTCCTGTTCGACTTCAACGAGCGCTACCGAGCCGAGATGGGCCGCCCGCGACTGGGTTGACCTTCGCCTGCCCCTGGGACATGTCAGTCCCGTTCGGGCCTGAGTCGAATGGCGTTCAGCTCACGCGGGCGTGGTCCGCCGTCGAGCGCTTGATGAACCGGCCGTGGCCCTTGCGTCCCGTGAACTCGCCGTTGCGCACGATCACGGAGCCGCGTGACAGCACGATGTCACTCCCGCCCTGGACCTGCCGGCCTTCGTAGCAGGAGTAGTCGACGTCCATGTGGTGCGTCTTCGCGGAAATCGTGTGCCGCCGGTTCGGGTCATAGATCACCAGGTCCGCGTCCGAGCCGACGGCGATCGCGCCCTTGCGCGGATACATCCCGAACAGCTTGGCCGGCGCCGTCGAGACGATCTCGACCCAGCGTTCCCTGGTGATCCGGCCCGCGACGACGCCGCCGTCGTGGAGCAGGTCGAGCCGATCCTCGATGCCCGGCAGGCCGTTGGGAACCTTGCGGAAGTCGCCGCGGCCCATCTCCTTCTGCCCGTAGAAGTCGAATGGACAGTGGTCCGTGGCCACCAGCTGGAGGTCGTCCTTGACCAGCCCGCTCCACAGCTCGTCCCAGTGGTCCTTTGGCCGCAGCGGCGGCGAGCAGACGAACTTGGCGCCATCGAACCCGTTGCCGAGATCATCGAGCGACAGGAAGAGGTACTGCGGGCAGGTCTCGGCGAAGACCTGGGAGCCGCGATCGCGGGCCGCGCGGACCTCGGCGAGTGCCTCCCGGGCGGAGAGATGGACGATGTAGACAGGGACCCCGGCCGCCTCTGCCAGACGGATGACCCGGTTGGTCGCCTCGGCCTCAAAGATGGCTTTGCGCGCGAGGCCGTGACCCATCGGATCGGTCATGCCCGCGGCGATGGTCTGCGCGGCCAGCACGTCGATCGCCATCCCGTTTTCGGCGTGCATCATGATCAGCCCGCCATTGCGCGCCGTCTGCTGCATGGCCCGGAAGATCGCCCCATCGTCGCTGTAGAAAACGCCCGGATACGCAGTGAACAGCTTGAAATCCGGGACGCCTTCCGCGACCAGCCCGTCCATCTCGCCCAGCGTGTCGTCATTGACGTCGCTCATGATCATGTGGAAGCCGTAGTCGGCGACGGCGTTGCCCTCGGCCTTGGCGTGCCACGCGTCCAGGCCTTCGCGCAGCGATCCCCCCCGCGACTGCACAGCGAAGTCGACGATGGACGTCGTCCCTCCAAAGGCCGCTGCCCGGGTCCCGCTCTCAAACGTGTCCTTGGCGAAGGTGCCGCCGAACGGCAGCTCCATGTGGGTGTGCACGTCGATGCCGCCGGGGATCACGTACCGGCCGGCGGCGTCGATGGTCTCGTCGGCGGTCACGCTGGCCCCGGCTGGGTCTCGCCCGATCTGGACGATTGTCTCGCCGTCGACCAGCACGTCCGCGACAGACGAGCCGTCCGCGGTGACGATCGTGCCGTTGGTGATCAGCGTGCGCATCCGTTCCTCCTCTCAACCGGCGCTGCGGCCCAGACGATCATTGTGGCGGCCGGGCGTCGGGAACGCACGGCGGCGTCGGGCGGGCCGGATCAGGTGCCCGGCTGCGACTCCAGCGAAGTTCCGCGGCCGGCGAGGGCACCTTGGCGCGATCCCGGCCGTTCGTCGAGGATCGTCCGGACGCGCAGTCCTAAATGCTCGCGATCGGAGCCGTACAGTCGACGATGCGTCAGGCTCCGGCGGCGGTTGCGGGGGCGGAGACAGCAAGCGAAGGTTCCGCCGGCGGCGTCGGGCGCGGATCGCTGATCGCCAGCACCTCGACGAAGACGTCGTTGTAGGCCGGCTGGCCATGGGGTGCCCAGGCCGGCGGCGTGAGCACGTTCGCGACCGCCGACGTCTCCGCCGGGACACCCCACCACTTCCCGGGGAGCGCGACCACGCCCCGGTGGAGCGTGTCGGTAACACGGACCCAGGCCCGGAGCGCACCGCGCTCGTTCCGGATCTCGACCTCGTCGCCGTCGGCCAGCCCTCGCGCGGCGGCGTCAGTCGGGTGGATTTCGAGTGTCGGACGGCCCATCGCCCCGCGCTGGCGGGGCATGTTCCCGAACGTGGTGTTCAGGAAGTAGTGCGACTTCGGCGTCAGGAGCTGCAGCCGTCCGGCCGCCGGCCGAGTCGGCACGGCCACCACGTCGGCGATCCGGATCTTCGAGGCAAAGCCCGGTCGACCAGGCGAGCTCTTGAAGAAGCCACGCTCCCGGACCATCTCGAGGGTCACGCCGGGCGGCAGGGCCGAGGCCGCGATCTGCTTGTCCGACTCGTACAGTGCTGGATGGGTCAGTCCGAGCCGTGCCGCCAGGCGTCGCGCGATTTCGCCGTGGGAGAGCGCCTCGCCGAGCGGCGCCACGGCCGGCTCGTTGGCGGAGATGTAGTGATGGCCCCACGATCCGACGACGTCGAAGTGCTCGAGCTGCGTCGTCGACGGGAGGACGACGTCGGCGTAGCGGGCGGTGTCGGTCAGAAACTGCTCGAGCACCACGGTGAACAGGTCATCGCGCGCGAGGCCTCGCCGAACGGCGCCGGCGTCCGGCTGGGTCACGGCCGGGTTCATGTTCCACACGACCACCGCCAGAACGGCCGGTTCGAGGGTCGTGCTCGTCAGGTGCTCGCCGAGCCGAGCGAGGTCGAGGCTTCGGGTCTCGCGCGCGAGGAGGTCGGGTCGGGTCGCCGCCCGCTCGTCAATGACCGGCCCGGTCTCGATGAACAGGCCGCCGCCGGGCAGCCGCCAGTGGCCGCCGAGAATCGCCAGCGCCGAGAGCGCCCGAACGACGGATTCACCGCCGACCGTCTGCTGCGGCGCGACACCGCACCGGATGACGGCCGGTCGGGCGGCCGCGAACTCGCGGGCCAGGCGGACGACGACGTCGGCCGGGACGTCGGTGACCGATTCGACGCGCTCGGGCGTCCACGGCTCGATCGAGGCGCGGTAGGCGTCGAGGTCCTCGGCCACCTCCGTGGCGAAGGCGAGATCGGCGAGGTTCTCGGCGAGCATGACGTTCGCGAGCCCGGCTGCCAGGACCGCGTCCGTCCCGGGCCTGAGCGAGACGTGCTCGTCGCACGCGTTCGCGGTCCGGGTCCGGATCGGGTCGATCGCGACGATCCGCGCTCCGTTTCGCTTCCGGGCCTGGTCAATGAAATACCAAGCATGGTGAGCGGTCGTCAAAAGGTTGCTGCCCCACATGAGGACGAACCGAGCCTCGACCAGCTCCTCCGGATCGAAGCCCCGGGGATGGCCCTCAGCCTCCAGGACGTTGCCCGCCGCGCCGCACACGCTGCCGTGGAACCGCGATGTCCCGAGCGCGTGAAAGACGCGCGTCAGCGCCCGGCGCTGGACGACGCCCATCGAGCCGAGATAGTTGATCGGGAGGATTGCCTCGGCGCCGTCGGTCGCGATCACGGCCTGAAATCGGTCGGCGATCAGGTCGAGTGCCGCGTCCCAGCTGATCCGGTCGAACGTTCCCTCGCCCTTCGGTCCCACCCGCCGCAGCGGATGGAGGAGGCGGTCCGGCGCGTATGTCCGCTCTTGATAGTCGTTGACCTTGGCGCAGAGCGCGCCGCGCGTGATCGGATGATCCTTGGCACCCTCGACCCGCACGACACGTCCGTCCTCCACATGCGCGATCCACGAGCACGTGTCCTGACAGTCCAGCGGACAGCAGCCGCGCACGGTCCCGGTCCCGACTACCGGCAAGCTCGTCGCCATCGCTCGTCCTCGCTGAGTGCGGCCTTAGCGGAGGCGGCCCCCATCTGGGTCGCGCGTCCCGCGCGTCCCAGCGTCTCACGCAGAATTTAGCAGAAGCGTCGATTGCCCCGGACGCTCGTGCCCCTGGATGTTCCAACACCCGACCGGACCCGGGCCGATCCGGGTCGACCGGCCGCGATCAGTCGTGGCTTGCGGCGACCTCGCGCAGGGCCGGGATGATCTCGCGGCCGTAGATCTCCAGCTGGGCCTCCTCGTCGCCGCTCATCAGGTACAGGTTGAATTGGTCCACGCCCGAATCGGCCAGCTCCCGGAGCTTCGCGATGTGTTCCTCGACGGATCCCAGAACGCAGAACCGGTCCGTCACCTCGTCCCCGACGAAGCCGGCGTTGGACGAGCCGACCTCGGCGTGGTGGAGGTAGTCGTAGCCGGTTCGGTCGGAGATGTACCCGGTGAGGCTGTCGGGCAGCTGTTCGCGCGGGTACTTGTTGACGAGGTCCACGACGTGGTTGCTGACCATGGCCGGGAACCAGCTCGTCCGCTCCCGGCCTTCTTCGCGGGTCCCGACATGGGCCGGCGCCGCGGCCTGGACCTGGATGGAGGCCGGATCCCGCCCGGCCGCCGCGGCCGCCTCGCGGACCTGGGCGACGAACCAGCGGATGAGGTCCGGATCGGCGAGCTGGAGGACGACCCCGTCAGCGACCCGGCCGATCATCGCCAGCGCCATCGGGCCATAGCCGGCGACCCACACCGGCAACGTCCACGAGCCGGTCCACTTCAGCCGCAGCTCCTGGCCTTCGTACGCAACGGCTCGTCCCTCGACCAGGGCCTTGATCACGACGACCGCCTCCTCCAGGCTGGCCATCGTCGTGGGCGGCTTGCCGAGCACGCGGCGCGCGGAGTCGCCGCGACCGATGCCCAGGTCCATCCGTCCGCCGGAGATCTCATCGAGGACGGCCAGAGCCGACGCCGTGACGCTCGGCTCGCGGGTGGCCGGGTTCGTGACGCATGTCCCCAGCCGGAGCGTCGTCGTGGCCTGGGCCATCAGGGCCAGCAGGACATACGGTTCCCGGAAGAGCACGTGTGTGTCGAACAACCAGCCGTACTCGAATCCGGCCGCCTCTGCCTGGCGGGTCAGCGCGAGCGTTCGTTCGACGGTGTGCTCGGGCTTGAGCGTGAAGCCGAATTGCATGTCAGGCGCCCTCCGGTTGCCGGGAACTGAAGCAGCTCGGCCGTCCTCCTCCAGACGGCCGAGCCGGATGGGATGGTAGCGCGTCCTACGGGCGCGTGATATCCGCGTACGCGTCCGGTCGACGGTCCCGGTAGAACTGCCACGTGTTGCGGACCTCGAGGATCTTGTCGAGGTCCAGGTCCCGGACGACCAGTGCCTCGTCGTGGGCGCTGGCCACCTCGCCCACGAATTGGCCGCGCGGGTCCACGAAGTAACTCTGCCCGTAGAAGTCGTTGTCCCCGATCGCCTGCTCGATCCCGACCCGGTTGATCGTGCCCACGTAATAGCCGTTGGCGACGGCGTGGCTGGGCTGCTCGATCCGCCACAGGTATTCGCTCAGTCCACGTGAGGTGGCTGAGGGGATCAGCACGATCTCCGCCCCGTTGAGGCCCAGCGCCCGCGCGCCCTCAGGAAAATGGCGGTCATAGCAGATGTACACACCGATCTTGCCGACGGCCGTCTCGAACACCGGATACCCGAGGTTGCCGGGCCGAAAGTAGAACTTCTCCCAGAACCCCTTGACGTGCGGGATGTGCG
>JANNQZ010000103.1:0-6690 GCA_031401015.1 Chloroflexota bacterium
CTGCGCCGGCATCAGGGTGCCCTGGCCAATCGGCTGATCGCCGGGGAACCAGCGTACCCACTCCTCGTTGAAGGTGTCGAATTCGGCCAGGTCGCGTAGGGACCAGTTGGCCCAGACCACCTTGTCCAGGGAGCTGCCCGAGGCCTCCAGCATCGCCTTGAGGTTTTGCAGGCATTGGCGCGTCTGGTCCTTGATCGCGCCGCTCAGGACCCGTCCTGTCTCAGGGTCGATCGGTCCGACGGCCGAGACGTACACCATGCCGCCGGCCGTGACCGCCCGGCCGCGACCCACTGACACCGGCGGCGCCACGTCCTCGGATGGCATGCCGGGCCCGGTGCTCCAGCTGCCCTTCCCGGGCCGCGCCTGCGCCGGCTTGGTGGGATCCTCGGCCGGAATGCCGAACTCCCCGGGTGGCAACGCAATGCCGTTGGCCTTGAACTTCGGCATGAACGTTGGCCGAATGCCCGTCGGCTTGAGGGCGCCTTCGATCTTGCCATCTCGAAACCCAGTCTGCTCGAAGACGAAGATGTCCTGGGTCAGGATCTCGTCGTCCTCGATCCCGTACACCTCGGTGATGTTGGTCACCTTGCGGGTGCCGTCCTTGAGGCGCGCCGTCTGGACGATCAGGTCTACGGCGGAGGCGACCTGCTCGCGGATCGCCCGCAGCGGCATCTCGTAGCCGGTCATGAGGACCATCGTCTCGAGCCGCCGGAGCATGTCCTCGGGGCTGTTGGCGTGGCCGGTGGACAGGGAGCCCTCCTGGCCCGTCGTCATCGCCTGGATCATGTCCAGGGCCTCACCGCCGCGACACTCCCCGACGATGATCCGGTCGGGACGCATATGCAGGGCGTTGCGCAACAGGTGGCGCATGGTGATCTCGCCCTCGCCTTCGAGGTTCGGCGGGCGCGACTCGAGGGTCACCACGTGGGCCTGCTGGAGCTGCAATTCGGCAGCATCCTCGATGGTGATGATCCGTTCGTCCTCGGGAATGAACGAGGACAGCACATTGAGGGTGGTCGTCTTGCCGGAGCCGGTGCCGCCCGAGACGAACACGCTCAGGCGCGCCTCCACGCAGGCCTTGAGGAAGTCGAACATCTCGGCCGTCGCGGTTCCAAACCGGATCAGGTCTTCGACCATGTATGGCTTGGCGGAGAACTTACGGACGGTGATGACCGGCCCGACGAGCGAGAGCGGCGCGATGACCGCGTTGACCCGCGATCCATCGGGCAGCCGCGCGTCAACCCGTGGGCTGGACTCGTCGATCCGCCGCCCCATCGGGGTGATGATCCGGTCGATGATCCGCCTGACGTGCTCGTCGTTCTGGAAGACGACGTCGACGCGTTCGATCTTGCCGCGGCGTTCGATGTAGATGTGGTTCGGCCCGTTGACCATCACCTCGGTGATCGTCTCGTCGGCGAGGAGCGGGCCGATGGGCCCGAACCCGATGACCTCGTCGACCATCTCGTCGATCAGGCGGCGTCGTTCGTCGCGCGTGACCGCGAACTCATGGGTGCTGAGTGTCCGGTCGACGCCGCTCTCGATCCTGGTCCGGGTGGCGGAGGCGTTGGAGTGGTCGAAGCTCGAATCGATGGCGCCGATGACTTCACGTTCGAGGTGAGCCCTGATCTCGCGGAGCATCTCTTCGCGAACCGGCGATCGACCGGATTCCGGGTTCCGACCGGCGCCGGGAAGCGGGGGCAGGTTGGGCGAAACGGCCGGGGCATCGATCGCGACCGGCACCATTCCCTCAACGTTGAAGCCTTCCGCCTGTCGTTGCGCCTTCTCGACGCGTTGCGCCAGCGACATCAGCTAGTCCCCCAAGCGTGCGTCGTGACGTCCATGGTGTCTTCCCCGTAGTGGGGCGGCATCGCCCCGGATGATTGCTTCGGCCCAGCCGCCGGTTCCCGATGACCGGGCCACCGCTGCTGGAGCCCTCATCATCGCGCGCAGTACTGGTCTCGTCCAGTACTCGTGGATGGCCGGCACCGCACAAGACCGGCGCAGATCCCAGCAAGGGCGGTCGAAACGGGTGTCTGGACGCACCACGGGGGTCATCTGTGGGCCAGTACCATCGGGCCAGGCGTGCCACGCTGATCAAACGACGGCCAGGGGAGGACGGGCGAATCATGGCGCCCGGGCCGGCGATACCCGACCCGGGCGGCACGGCAGGAGGGGATGACTACGCGACGGCCAGCGGCGCGTCCGGGAATTCGACGAGGGAGGCGCTCGCGCTGGCCTTGGCGCGGCCGGGCAGCGCCATCGCCGCGATGGCCCCGAAGGCCACCACGACGGCTCCGACCTGCATGGCCGGGATCAACCCATCCACGAAACCGATCGCCGAGGCGTACGACCCGTTGGCCGTGAAGACGGAAGCGAGGACGGCCACGCCGAACACGCCGCCGAGCTCGCGGATCGCGTTGTTGGCGCCGGACGCCTTGCCTTCCTCCTCGGGTCGGACCGCCGACAGGACGACGTTCGCGATCGGAGCGAAGAACAGGCCCATGCCGGTGCCGGCCATGATGAAGGCGGGCACCACAGTGAGATAGTCCACGGTCGGCGTGATGACCAGCGAGATCCACGCGAGGGCCGCGGCCTGGAGCGCCATCCCAGCGACCAGGAGCGGCCGCGTGCCGGTCCGAGTGGACACGAGTCCAGCGAGAGGAGCGACGACGACCGGCATGAACGTCCACGGCAAGGTCCGCAGGCCGGCCTCCAGCGGACTGTAGCCCTGGACGAGCTGGAAGAACTGCGCGAGCAGGAAGATCGAGCCGAACATGCCGAAGGTCATCAGCAGGGACACGGTGTTGGCCGCCGCGAACGCCCTCGACCGGAACAGCCGCAGCGGGAGCATTGGATCGGCGGTGCGGGCCTCCCAGGCCGCGAAGGCGGCGATCAGAACTGCGCCGCCGGCGAGCGAGGCAACGATCGTCGGGTCGGTCCAGCCGAGCTCATTGCCACGCACCAGTCCCCATACGATCGCCAGCAGGCCGGCGCTCGCCAGGGACAAGCCGGCCAGATCCAGCCGGTTCGAGGGTCCATGCGTCTCGCCAAGCCGGAAGAACGCGAGCGCGATGGCGATCACCCCGATGGGCACATTCACGAGGAAGATCCACTGCCAGGTGAGGCCCTCGGCGATCGCTCCGCCGACGAGCGGGCCAATCGCGATGGCCAGACCCGCCACGCCCCCCCAGGCACCCAGCGCGACGGCTCGACGCGCGGGCGAGACGGCCGCAGACAGGATCGTCAGGCTCAGAGGGGTCAGGATCGCCCCTCCCAGGCCCTGAATGGCGCGGGCCAGGATCAGCTCCGTGCTGGTCGACGACAGGGCGGCCCCAAGCGACCCTGCGGTGAAGATGGTGATCCCGATGATGAACAGTCGCTTGCGCCCGAAACGATCACCGAGCGCAGCCCCGGTCAGCAGGAGGACCGCGAAGGTGAGGGTGTAGGCGTTGACCATCCACTCGAGCTCGCCAAGCGTCGCGTTGAAGTCGGCGCGGATGACGGGCAGGGCGGTGGTGACGACGAGATTGTCGAGGGCCGCCATGAAGACCGCGATCGCCGTGATGGCGAAGGTCCAGACGACGTTGGACGGGCGGGGCATTGCCATTGACTCCTTATGTAAGTGAGTAGTTGCTAAGGTTTGCGCGCAAATCGGTGGAGGCGCGAAGCGATCCTCAGACGTCACCTCCAAAGTCGGCGAGAGTCCAGCGCCGCGGATCGCCCCGGACCTCGACGGCCGCGGCCACGTTGAGGAGCATCCCATCGGCGAAGAACTGATGGATCTCCTCGGCGCTAGCGCCAGACAGCTCCGCCACCCGCCGATGCAGAAGGGCGAACTCCGCGCGCACGACGGCTTGAACGTCGGGGTCGGCGCAGGCGGCATAGGCCTGGAGTTGAACGAGCAGAAGCGTCCGGTCGGTTAGCAGGTCCATGTAGGCGCGACCCATTGCCTCCAGCACCGTATTGCACCCCTCGATTGTCCCGCCGGTTTGGCGCCGGGCAGCCTCATCGAACGCAACCCTCGTTCGCTCGAAACCGCGGCGAACGACGGCGAGGAAGAGGTCCTTCTTGGTCCCGAACAGCTGGAACACGTACGGCTGGGATATGCCGGCGCGTCGCGCGATCGCGTCGGTCGAGGCACCGGCCAAGCCATGCGCCGCGAACTCAGCCATGCCGGCGGAGACGATCGCCTGGCGGCGCTCGTCGGCGGTCAGCCGGGTCGATTTCGAACGTCGCGGCGCGATCATCGGCGTAACTTAGCGAGTAGTAAGTTAGTTGTCAAGTAGCCGAATGACCTCCCACGAGGCTCTGGTCAGCCCCCCGTGAGATGCCGGAGCGCGACCGCGGCATAGGTTGCGGCGCCCAGGGCCATCGCCGATTCGTCAAAGACGACCCGGTTGGAGTGGTTCATCGGAGAGGTCGCCTCGTCGAGTCCGGCCGGTCGAGCACCCAGGAACGCCATCATCCCCGGCACTCGCTGCAGGACGTACGAGAAGTCCTCGGCGCCCATGATCGGAGCGGTCATCTCCCGGGTCGCCGCAGGACCCGCAAGTCCGGCACTGACAGAGCGGACGAGGTCAGTGATCGCCCGATCGTTGACGGTGACCGGGAAGCCCGGGTCGACCTGCACCTCGATTGTGGCGCCGTGGGCGGCCCCGATCCCGGCCGCCACCTGGCGGATCCGTTCCTTGACCGACGTCCGGACGACCTCGGACAGGGTCCGCATCGTCCCTTCGATCTCGGCGGTCTCAGGGATGATGTTGTTGGTGGTGCCGCTGGTGACCCGGGCGATCGTGACGATAGCCGGGTCGAACGGGTCGACGGTGCGGGTGACCATGACCTGGAGCGCCAGGATCAGCTCCGCGGCCACGGTGATCGGATCGATCGCGAGGTGCGGCGACGAGGCATGCCCGCCGCGCCCCAGCACCGTGATGAGCAGCCGGTCGGCCGCCGCGAGCAGCGGCCCGTGGCGGAGGTTCAGGGTTCCTGTCTCGTAGCGCGTCGAGATGTGGAGGGCGAACGCGGCCGACCCGGGCCGACCCTCGATCCCGTTGAGCAGGCCTTCCTCGATCATGTAGCGCGCGCCGTGATAGCCCTCTTCGCCGGGCTGGAACATGAGGACGACCCTGCCGCTGAATTGGTCTCGCCGGGCCAGCAGCAGCCGGGCCCCGCCGACGAGCATCGCGACGTGCGTGTCATGCCCGCAGGCGTGCATGGAGCCGGGCGTCTCGGACGCGAACTCCAGATCGGTCTCCTCGGTCAAGGGGAGCCCGTCCATGTCGGCCCGGAGGACGATCGTGCGGTCGGCTGCGCGAGCGTCGGCGGGATCGGGCTTCCCGGTCCCCTCGATGATCGCCGTCACCGAGGTTGTCGTCCGTCCCAGCCGTGACTCCAGACCGAGCCCCTGGAGCGCCTCAACGAGGATCGCCTGGCTGCGCGGGAGCTGGAGTCCGATCTCAGGGCAGCGGTGGAGGCGTCGACGGAGATCGACGATGTCGGGCAGGATCGCGTCGGCGTCGGCCCGGAGCCCCTCATCGGTCGTTTGGCTGGTCATGCGGTTGCCTCCTGCGCTTCGGGCTGGAGCGGACCGATCTTGACCAAGCGGCCGCCAAGCACGAACTCGGCGACATAGATGGACCCATCGGGTCCGACATCCATGGCATGGGGGCTGTTGAACCGACCCGCGACGAGCCGGGGCCGCACCACGCTGCCGTCACTTCGTCGCGTATTTGGCCAGCCGTTGCGTGATTCTGGCGGCCCGCCCTCGCCGATCCGCCCGATCAGGTGGCCGTCCGGGTCCAGCACGGCGACGCTCGCATTGAGCTCCGCCACCAGGGTGAGCTCCCCGAGCGCCGCGATCCCGCTTGGGCTGGTGAGGCCCGTCGCCGGGAGATCTCCGATGGGCGTTCCATCCAGATCGAAGGCGCGCACCCGCCGATGGCCACGGTCGGTGACCAGCAGCCGGGGCTCCCGTCCACGCCGATCGACGAAGGTCGCGTGGGGTGTATCGAAGCCGTCGGCTGATCCGCGGCCGGCAACGTCGAGCGAGCTGCGGTACGCCCCGTCCCGGCCATACCGATGCACGAGGTGGGCGCCGTAACCGTCCGCGATCCAGACGTCATCGCCGCCCGGATCGATCGTGACATGGGTCGGCTTGTAGGGCGAGTCTGGGTAGGCGGGATGACGTGGCGGCTCGGCCTCCGACCAGGCGCCACGCTCGAGGTCCAGGATCGCAACGCGGCCTTGACCGGATCCGGTGCTCTGCGACGCACCAGCGCGGATCCAGAGCCGCGATCCAACGTCCGCCAGCCAGAGTCGTGGACGGGCGTCGTCCCACTCGATGGCGAGCCCGTGGGCATCCTCGGTGGGGATCGGGATGGACCGCAGAAACCGTCCGTTCGCGCCGTCGAGCACGTGCACCAGCGGTTCGGCTGTGTCCGCCACGAAGACGGACCCAGCCGGGCCGACGACGAGGCCCGGATGCGCCCACGCGTGTCGGTCGCGAACCCGCGGAAGATCGCCCCACGCCTCCTGCCACGCCTGCGCGGTCGGGACGCCTGGGACGATGACGGGCACGGTGGAGGTCACGGGATCTGGCTCCTGGCAGGGCGCCGACGGTAGACCGGGGATAGTAGCGCCCAGCCGGCCCGACGGCGCGTCAATCGACGAGCATCGTGGCGGGCGTGGTGC
>JANNQZ010000104.1:0-9637 GCA_031401015.1 Chloroflexota bacterium
TAGTCGAATTCCGCCTGTCGCGCCCCGACGACCACGTAGTCGCTCGGTCGCTCGCCGAAGTAGATCCGCGGTTCCGTGACGGCCGGGGCGCCGCCCGACGAAACCGGCGGCAGGTTGCCGATCAGCAGGCGGGGCTGGCCCTCGCTGGCCACCTCGTTGACCGGGACCATGGTCACGCCGATCCCGTGCGTGTAGATGATCCGCTCGTTGACCCAGCCGACGGCCGCCGGGTTGCCCTCCAGGGCCAGCTCCCGCGCCGACAGCATCACCTGACGCTCAACGCCCTCGATCAGGTAGCGGTCCGTGTCGACATCGGTGAAGTCGTAGTAGCGGCGAACGGTCTGGAGTTGATCCAGGGTGTCGCTCAGTGGCCGATAGTCCCACAGGCGGGCGCTGCGGAACGTGTCCGCCTGGGAGTCGATCGTCGCCTGCGTCAGGACGGCCTCACCTCGAAACTGGCGCTCCGTCCAGGTGCCAAGACCGTAGGCGAGCCGGGTCATGGCGATGTTGTTGCCGATGTAACGCTCTTCCTGGGCGTACTGGTTGGGCTCGACGGTGAAGCGCTGGATTGCCTCCGGGTAAAGCCGGCCAATCATCAGGGAGGCCAGGAACCAGACCAGGATCGTGAACCCGAGCGGCCACAGGACCTTGGCAAAGGCGCCACCCACCAGGAGCGCGGCGGCCAGCCCGGACAGCACGGTCAGCACGTCATAGGCGAAGAACTGGGCGTTCTGATCCGTGAAGCTGACACCTGTGGCGACGCCGCGAGCGCTGTAGACCAGCTCGTACTTGTCGAGCTGGTAGCCGAACGCCACCGACAGCAGGAACAGGCCGGCGAGCACCGCCAGATGGACGCGCACGGGTGTCGAGAAGACCAGCCCGCTGCGCGACGCACCGACCAGGTACTGGGCGAAGGCGATGACAAGGGCCGCCACGACCAGCCCGTTGAACAGGCCCTGGACCAGCCGCAGGAATGGGAGCTCGAACAGGAAGAACCCGATGTCCCGACCAAAGACGGGATCGCTGACCACGGTGGCGGCGTCGGGCGAGAACGGCACCTGCTTGCCCCAGAGGAGGACCGTCTCCCACGCCGCCGACACGGACGCGCCGACCACGATCGCGGCAAACACCGCCACCACGGTCAGGGCCACACCGGCCAGCGGGGTCAGATCGGGAATGTCGTCTGCGTTAAAGGCGACCGCAGCCGGACCGCCGGGGGCCCCGCGCCGATCGCCAAACGACGAACCCGGCCGGCTAGCTCGCCCCTCGGCGGCCTGGGCGGCCTCATTGATTCGGTCAAACAGGCCACGCAATGAGCTGGTCCCGCCCTCCGAGGGTGGCGGCACCAGACGGCGAGCCAGCCACAGGTTGAGCAGCAGCACAACGGCACTCAGCAGGGCAGCGCCCACGAAGAGTCCGGCGGTCGTGGTCAGCCGTGTCCAGAAGACCGTGTCATAGCCGACGCTCGTGTACCACAGTGCGTCGGTCCACAGGTCCAGCCCAACACCAAAGAGCACGACCAGGCCGAGCGCGCCGACGACGATCGCCCCGAGCCCGAACCGACGACCGGCCTGGGCCGCGCGCCCGCCAAACGTGCCGCCATCATTCGGTCCGCCCGGACCGCGCCTCCGCGGTGGCCCGCTCCTGCGCGGGGGATCGTTGATCGGGCGCGGCGCCGCAGGCGGATCCGATTCGTCCTCTTCCCCGGCACTGGGCTCGCGCTGTCCATCATCGTCGCCAGCACGGGGCTCCCGCTGTCCATCATCGTCGCCAGCACGGGGCTCGCGCTGCCCGTCGTCCGGCGGGTCCGCGTCAGGATTCTCTCCCCGCGCCGCCGCCTCGCGCCTTCGCAGATCCTCCAGAAAGTCATCGAACAGGTTACGCATGTGGGTCAGTCTATCCGCCCGTGAACGCTATGGCCTGTGGAGGCCCTCCACAGACCGCCGAAAGCCGGTCAGGACGGTCTCCGCAAGCTCGTTCTCGCGCATGGTGGCAGCGCGTGCCGGCTCAAACCGGAATGCTGAGCGAACCGCGAGCGGCACCAGCCACGGCCGGTCCTGGCGTTCGGGCGGCTGGATCAGCCCGAGCCGCATCTGAAGCCGCCCGCCATCCTCGAGGATCAATCCGGACAGCGCCCCGCTGATCGCGGGTCCCAGGCGAGCTAGCGGTGGATCAGGCGGTGGGCCGGCGTCGGGCGCCACGTCGCGGAAACTGACCAGGCCGGACCCGTCGACCACCCACATGATGGCCAGCCACCAACCGTCAGGGGCGTCGGTTGGGCGGGCCATCCCGGCACTGAACGCCCGATCGCCGATCCGGACGGTCTGCTCGCGCAGGAACGACGGGCCGGGAGGCGGCAGCGGTTCGGGCACGGGTGGCAAGGATAGCCGCAGGGCGCCTCGACTCACCGCCAAGGTGGTCGACACGGCCGCCCCGGCCTCCCTCGGCTACCCCGGCCGCCCTCCGGTAGCATCAGTACCGCTTCTCGCACGAGTCGGCGTGGTCCTCGGCAGATTCGACATCGATGTGTGGATTTCCATCAAATTCACGAGGCATTCATGCCGAATCCGGCACTGCAGGTACCGGCCGGAGCGGGCGGCAGCTGTGGCCCCCGCGGGCAGCTGTACCTGTGGCCCGGGCGGCCCGGTATCGAACGCGGCCCGAGGTCAGGTCGTCGGTGGGCCCTCGGCCGGGCCGGGATCGGTCGCCACGGTGCCGGGCCCGGCCGGTGCCGCGGTCGCCCGTGTCTCGCCACCAGTCTCGCCGCCGGCCGCAGCCCCGGCCTCGCCGTCGGCCGCATTCTCGGACCTGCCGGCCGTCGCGAGCTCCAGTTCGCGCCCCTCCGCGGCGGCCTCGGCCCGCAGGGCATCGGCCTCGGCCTTGAGGTGCGCCATCTCGGCCTCCATCTCGAGGCGCAGGATCTCGCGTCGAACCTCCTGATCGGGCGGGGCGTACGCCTGGGCCTCGGCCTGCGAGGGAGCATCGCTGGCGTACTCGCCGCTGAGCCACGACATCAGGCGACTGCGCGGTTGCGCGGCGGACTTGGATCGGATGATGGATGCGGCATCCACGGAAGTCAGGCCCGGCAGGTTCGCGTCGCCTTCAGGAACCAGGTTGGCGCCACACGACGAACAGCTCGTCGCACCCTCCGCGTACGGGGTGGAGCACCAGGAACAAGCGTCGGTCATCGGGCGCTCCCCGAGCAGTGTTGGTTGACCATAGGCGAATGCTACCGCGCCAGTTGGTCCCGACGATAGCCCATCGGTCCGGTGCACGAGCGGGACCGAACGCGTGAGATGGGTCCGTCTACTCCCATTCGATGGTGGCCGGCGGCTTGGAGCTGATGTCGTACACCACGCGATTGACGCCGGGCACCTCGTTGACGATCCGCGCCGAGATCTTGCCCAGAACGTCGTACGGCAGCTTGGCCCAGTCGGCGGTCATCCCGTCCTCCGACGTCACGGCGCGGATCGCCACGACGTTGGCGTAGGTCCGGCCATCGCCCATCACCCCGACCGACCGGACCGGCGTCAGGATCGCAAACGACTGCCACAGGCTCCGATACAGCCCGGCCCCCTTGATCTCGTCGATCACGATCCAATCGGCTTCGCGGAGCGTATCGAGCCGCTCGCGCGTGACTTCGCCGATGATCCGGATGGCCAGGCCCGGCCCCGGGAACGGCTGACGCAGCACCATCGCTTCGGGCAGCCCCAGTTCCAGCCCGACCCGGCGAACCTCGTCCTTGAACAGGTAGCGCAGCGGCTCGATCAGCTGGAAACGCAGGTCCGCCGGCAGCCCGCCGACGTTGTGGTGGGTCTTGATCTTCTGGGCCGTCTTCGATTCCGACGTTGCCGACTCGATCACGTCGGGATACAGCGTGCCCTGGGTCAGGAAGTCGATCGTGCCAATGCGCGCGGCCTCCTCTTCGAAGACCCGGATGAACTCGTCGCCGATGATCTTGCGCTTGTGCTCGGGGTCCTCGACGCCGGCCAGCCGGGCCAGAAAGCGCTCGCGGGCATCGACCATGACCAGGTTCATCCCGAGATCGCGCTCGAACGTGACGCGCAGGAGCTCCGACTCCTTCTTGCGCATCAGTCCGTGGTCGACGTAGATGCAGGTCAGGCGATCCCCGACCGCCCGATGGACCAGCGCAGCGGCGACGGCGCTATCGACGCCACCGGACAGGGCGCAGATGACCTTGCCGTCCGATGCGGTCCTGGCGGCGTGGGTGTCCACGCGGTCGCGAATGCCGGCGACCGTCGAATCGATGAAGTTGGCCGCCGTCCACGACGGCTCGATACCCGCGATGCCGACGACGAAGTTGCGTAGGAGGTCCCGGCCTCGCGGCGTGTGCACGACCTCAGGGTGAAACTGGATACCGTACAGGTTGCGCTCGGCGGCCTGGAGCCCGGCGAACGGCGTCGAATCCGTCTGCGCGGTGGCGACGAAGCCCTCCGGGAGCCGGGTGATCGAATCACCGTGACTCATCCACACCGGCTGCTCCCGACCGATTCCAGCAAACAGGGCGCCATCGTTCGTGATCTGGACGTTGGCCGGCCCGTACTCACGCTTGCCCGCGGGCAGGACGTCACCACCGAGTTCGCGCGCCATCAACTGGGCGCCGTAACAGATCCCGAGCACCGGGATTCGGCCGCTCCAGACGGCCGGGTCGGGCTTTGGCGCTGCCTCGTCGTAGACGGAATTCGGGCCGCCGGAAAGGATGATCGCGCGGGTGCCGCGTCGCTCCAGTTCCTCGAATGGCGTGTCATGGGGCAGCAGCTCAGAGTAGACCTCCAGCTCGCGGACGCGTCGGGCGATCAGCTGGGCGAACTGGCTGCCAAAGTCGAGGACGACGACCGGGCCCGGCGCGGTCGCAGGTCCGCCGGGGCCGGCGGGTTGGTCGTCGGGAGAGCGTGCCGGCGCGGGGGCGTTGAGGGCGGTCTCGAGGTAGGCCTCGACCTCGGCATCGTCGGGCGCCAGGACGCGGTGGCCGGCGTTGGCCGCGGCGCCGTGCACCGTCTTGCCGCGATCGCGCTTCGGCCCGGGTGAACCCTCGGTGTCCGCCAACCCATACCCTCCGTCGACCTTGCTACGACGGCTCCAGTGTACCGACCCAGACGGCCGGAACCCGGTTCCTCGGCGCTCCAGGACCAGCTCGGACGCTGGGTCAGTCCCGGTTGCGCATGGACTCCGCGGCCATCGCGAAGTAGCCCTCCAGCTGGTCGGCGATGTCGGGCTGCGGCGCCAGCTCGGCGATCGCCGCCCGCATGTGGAGGAGCCACCGGTCGCGCTCGCGGGGCCCGATCGCAAACGGGAAGTGGCGCATTCGCAGTCGCGGGTGGCCACGTTCGGCGTCATAGGTCCGCGGCCCGCCCCAGTACTGGATCAGGAAGAGCGTCAGGCGATGCTGGGCCGGACCAAGGTCGGCCTCCGGGTAGATCGGTCGAAGGATGGGATCCTCGGCGACTCCGTCATAGAAGCGTGCCACGAGTGCCTCGAAGAACGGGCTTCTGCCGGCGCGCTCGTAGAGGCTGACGGTCTCGATCATCTGGCCGAGGATACGGCATGGTGTCCGCCCGTGGCCTGCCCGGAAATCGGGCAAACGTCCCGTCGCCACACGGCCGAATGACGATCCGGATCTCCGGCCACACAGGAAGCTTCAGGCCGCCGGGGTTGACTCCAGTCGGAGTCTGAGCGCCTCGAGGTCGAGCGCGGCGGCGCGCTGAACCTGTGGACGGGCCATCGACTCGAAGAAGCGGAAGCGCGCCGGCAGCCCGATCCGGATTGACCAGGTGAGTACGGTCCCTGTCTCGCTCGGCGCCAGCACGGCCTCGATGTCGATCGAAACGCCGTCGCCGTCCACGCCCCGGATCCCCAGCCGGTTGGGCGCGTCGCTCGTCATGACCTCGGCATCAAACGTGCCCGCGCGGCCCGCAGCACGCTGATCGATGCGGAGCCGCTCTCCGGCGCTGATCGGTCCGTCGGCCGACCGGGTGACGGCCACGATGCCACTGGCGATCAGCCATGCGGGCCACGCTGCGATGTCCGCGATTCGCGCAAACACGTCCGCAGGGGGCCGGGCGATCGCGGTCTCGATCGTCACTTCGATCGCCATCAGGGCACTTCCTGGTCGTCATCGATCGGCCGTAGCCGAAAGGACGCCCCGCGCCCCAGCCGCTCGGCCGGTGTCCCGTAGCGAAGGATCAGGTCCCGGATCACCCGGGCGTGATCCGCGGAATCGAGCGGCTCGGCGATGGTCCGGAACTGACGGTCCCCGACCTCGACCAGCGCATGCGGATCCGCCAGCAGATTGTCGGCCCAGGCGGCGTGATCGCCGGCCGCGACGACGATCGATCCATCGGGCTCATCGACAAAACCGACCGCCACCGGTCGCGCCAGACCTGTGCGTCGACCGCGGGTGACCAGGCGGGCGACCTTGCCCTCGAAGAAGAGGTCGTCCCCGATCTCGTCCGTGGTTGCAAGCCCGACCCGCGCCTGAGCCAGCCTCAGCGGGCTCGTTGCCAGGCCTTGCCCTCGGTCTGGGCTGACGGCGCGTAGACCATCTCGACCCCCTGCATCTCCCGGATCGTTCGCGCGCCGAGGGCCGCCATCGATTGACGCAGGGCCCCGACGAGATTCTCGGACCCGTCGGCAACCCCCGCCGGGCCGAGCAGGATCCGCTCGAGCGAGCCACTGGTGCCCACCTTGATCCGGGTCCCTCGCGGCAGCGTCGGCGACGGTGCTGCCATCCCCCAGTTCGTGCCACGGCCGGGGGCTTCCTCGGCACGGGCCAGCGGTGACCCGATCATCAGCACGTCCGCGCCCGCGGCGACGGCCTTAGCCAGCTCCCCGCCCCGGCGCATCCCGCCGTCCGCCACGACAGGGACATAGCGCCCGGTTTCCCCGAAGAAGGCGTCCCGGGCGGCCGCAACGTCGCTGATCGCGGTCACCTGGGGCACGCCGATGCCCAAGACCTCTCGGGTGGTGCAGGCGGCACCCGGCCCGACGCCAACGAAGACCGCGGCGGCGCCTTGTTCCATCAGCGCGAAGGCCGCCTCGGCGTTCGTCGTGTTCCCGACCGCCACCGGGATGGGCATGTAGCGGGTGAAATCGGCCAGGGATAGCGGGTCGTAGCCGCTGGCCAGGTGGCGGGCGCTGCTGACCTGGCTCTGGACCAGGAACAGGTCCGCGCCGTGCTCCGCGCAGAACGGCCCGAAGCGGCGGGCGGCGCCGGGGGTGGCCGCGACGGCCGCCTTCGAGCCGGTGGCGCGAAACTCCTCGAGCCGCCGCGCAATCAACTCCTCGCGGATCGGCTGCTGGTAGGCCTCCGCCAGGAGGGCCTGGACTTTCGCGTCGGGCGCTGCGGCGATCCGAGCGAGCACCGCAGTGGGGTCGTCATAGCGAGTCTGAACGCCTTCGAGATTGAGGACGGCCAGACCGCCGAGCCGGGCGAGGGCGCCAGCCATCCGCGCATCCACCACGGCGTCCATCGCCGATGCCAGGATCGGGATCTGCAGCTCGATGCCGCAGAACGACTGCGCGAGATCGACGTCTGCGGGCTCGATGGTGTCCGTGCCCGGCGCCAGCGAGACGTCCTCGAACCCGTAGGTCGGACGGAGCGAATCGACCTTGGAACGGAAGGCGCGACGCGCGGCAGCAGGGCTGGTCACGGAAGTCCTTGTTCGATCCATCAAGTGAGCCTCCAGCGCCGCCGCTCCGTGGGCTGCCTCCAACCCGAGTCTACCAGCGCAGGGAGCGCGTAGGCCGGCCGCCCGGCGATGGGCGATTCAGAGCCCGGCAACAGGGAACCCCATGGCGCGCGCACCGGCCGCCAGCCGCTCGTCGAACGTGACGACGGTCAGATCCGCACCACCCGCTCGTTCAGCCGCCGCCAGGTGCAGGGCGTCGAGTGTCCGAACTCCCCAATCGGCGCCGATCCTTGCAGCACGTCGGCAGAGTCGATCGTCGAGATCGACCACCAGCATGCGTGACCAGTCTTCGTCGAAGAGGGCCGACGCCGGACCGAGATCGACATCGGCCAGGCGCCGCCTGAGGTTGATCTGGACCTCAGGGTACACATGGTTCGCCGCGACCCAGCGATGGTCGTCATCGAGCAGCTTCAACAGCGTCGCCGTCCCAATTTCACGGACATATCGTTTGAACAGGGCGCTGCTGTCCAGGTACATCGTCAAAATCGATCTTCCCGATCCTGGCGGAACAGTTCCTCACTGGTCGGCGTACCGGGCATTGGCTCGAAAGGCTCGAACTTCGCGGGCGGTCGGTCCACCTTCTGCGTGATCCAGCCCTCGCGCAGTCCGCGCTCGAGTGTCGTCTCGCCAACGGCCGGCCCGATGCACGCGACTCGACGTCCCCGGCTGGTGACGTTGATGGTCTCTCCGCCCTCGACGCGGGCGAGATACTCCGACAGCTTCGCCTTCAGCTCACGCACACCAACATCCATGTGGTCACGATAGCACGAGTTCAGGACTACATCGTCGTTTCGTGCGACCCTCCTGGGAAGCCGCACAATGCCGACCGCCAATGCACCGGGACGTATCCGATGGGCCCGAGGCCTACCGCGGCGGACGGGCCAGACGCCGGCCATCTCGGTCCAGCTCGAACCAGCGGGCAAGGCCGGGGTCGACGACGATCCGTTCGATCAGATCCAGCGAGGCGCGATAGGGCGGCCAGACAGACCGTCGGGCGACTTCCTCGTGGCCGACCCACTCGAAGGCCACGTGCTCGCTCGACAGGCGTGGTTGGGCGCCCGCCGAGACCCGCGCGGCGAAGATCACGCTGTTGACGATCGCGTCGAGATCCTCGGCATAGAAGGAGCCGACCTGATCGAGGTCGAAGAAGGCCTCGATGTCGTCTCCGGCAAAGCCGGTCTCCTCCTCGACCTCGCGGAGCGCAGCGCTGGGCACCGTCTCGCCCGCACGCAGGCCACCGGTCACCGGCTGCCACAGACCCGGGAAGATTCGGTCCTCGGCGCGACGGATGAGCAAGTACTCGGGGCTGCCGTCGGCGGGAACACGAAAGATCCAGGCCTCGATCAGGTCCGGGCGGACCGGGCTCATCGCGTCGCCCGTCTGTCGATCAGGCCATGCAGCTGTTCCAGGTGCATGAGGTCGTGGACTCCGGCGAACAGGAGCCACTCGCCGCAGCGCAATCGACCAACGAGCGAGTGCTCTAGCGGGCACGGATCCGTTTCGTGCCCAGCCACAGTTCGGGAGGCGCGCTCCACGATCCGCTGGCTCTGGGCGATCTTGCGGACAAGCGTCTGGCGATCCGAGTCAGCCAGGCCGGCCACCCCGGGCACCACCGGCGGCGCGGCGGCCGGCCACTGGTTTGCCGCTGCCTTCGCCGCAGCGAGCGCCAGCCCGGCCCGGGCATCACAGTCGTGCCCGATCGCCTGGGCCACATTCCAGCTCTCCTCGCCGCCCGGTCGCCGCAGATCTTCGTCGGACAGGCCGCCGAGCAGGGTCACCAGGGCGTCCGCCAGCGTAGCGAGCTGTCGCGCGACGCCCTCGGCACTCCCGACCCCGGCCCGTCGCCGGACCTCGCGGCGAACGGAGATAGGTCGGCCGGCGTCGATCCCGCGCCATGCCGCCACGACGTCGGGCGCGCCGGACTCGAG
>JANNQZ010000105.1:0-4311 GCA_031401015.1 Chloroflexota bacterium
AGCGCCTGCTGGTCCTCGGCGAGGACATTGACCGCATAGCGGCCGGTCCTCGAGACGATGGGCGTCATGAACCGCCGCCGGTCGAGGGCGACCATGATCAGTGCTGGCTCAAGCGAGACGGAGCTGAGCGCGTTGACCGTGATCCCAACCGGTCGCTCGCCATCGAATGCCGTGACCACGGTGACTCCGGTCACGAAATGACCCATCACTCGGCGGAAGAGGTCTGGCTCGATCGTCGTCGCGGCCTGCATAGTCCCCGAGTGTACGGCGGGTGGGCGAAATGGCGTCCCGGACCACCCCGCCCTACAATCCGGGGATGACCGGCGCCGCTCGTCCAGCCACCCGCGTCGAGCGCGATTCAATGGGCGAGATGGAAGTTCCTGGGGATGCGCTCTACGGCGCTTCCACCCAGCGTGCGGTGCTCAACTTCCCGATCTCGGGTCAACGCTTCCCGCGCCGGTTCATTCGCGCCCTGGCGTTGATCAAGCTGGCCGCCGCCGAGACGAACGCGGCCCTCGGGCTCCTCGAGGCGGATGTCGCGGCCGCAATCGCCGCCGCGGGCGAGGAGGTCGCGGCGGGAGCCCACGATCACCAATTCCCGATCGATATCTACCAGACCGGCTCCGGCACATCGACCAACACGAACATGAACGAGGTGATCGCGCATCTCGCTTCGGAGCGACTCGGGCGGAAGGTCCACCCGAACGACGACGTCAATCGTTGCCAGAGCTCGAATGACACGATCCCGACGGCGCTGCAGCTGTCGGCGGCGATGGCGATCGAGGAAGCCCTGATCCCCGGATTGGAGCGGCTCCACACGGCCCTCGTCGCCCGCGAGCAGGAATTCTGGCCGGTCGTGAAGACTGGGCGGACCCACCTTCAGGACGCCACTCCGATCCGCCTCGGCCAGGAATTTCGAGGCTATGCAGGGCAGCTCGAGGAGTCGCTCCGGCGAGCGCGGGCGGCACAGGCAGAATTGCTGGTGGTGCCGCTCGGCGGTACGGCCGTTGGTACCGGCATCAATGCCCACCCGCAGTACGCGTTTCGGGCGTGTGCGCGTCTGTCGATGCTGACGGGGCTGACGGTGCGCGAGGCTCCGAACCATTTCCACGCCCAGGCGACGCTGGACGCCCCGATCGCTGCCCACGGGGCGATTCGGACGATCGCGCTGAGCCTCTGGAAGATCGCCTCGGACGTTCGGCTGATGGGGATGGGTCCGCGCGCGGGTCTTGGGGAGCTTGCGCTGCCCGAGACGCAGCCGGGGTCCAGCATCATGCCCGGCAAGGTGAACCCGGTCATCGTCGAGAGCCTGACGATGGTCGTCGCGCGGGTGATCGGCAATGACGCCACGATGGCGTTCGCGCAGACCGGCAGCTTCCTGGAGCTCAATGTCATGATGCCGGTCGCCGCGGCTGCGCTCCTGGAGTCGATCTCGCTGCTTGCGGCCTCGGCAGACAACTTCAGCGCGCGCTGTATCGAAGGCCTGGTGGCCACGGACCGAGGACCACAACTCGTGGAACAGGGCCTGATGCTGGCCACCGCCCTGGCGCCGGTCATTGGCTACGACGCGGCCGCGACGCTGGCCAAGGATGCCCTCAAGAGCGGGCGAACGATCCGGGAGTTGGGGCTTGAGCACGGCCTGGATGCCGCTGAGCTCGACCGGCTGCTCGATCCCGCCGCGATGACCGAGCCAGGCCTCGGGATGGGGGGCGGGGGCGGGGGCTGACCGGGGACCCGGTGGCTGGCGCGGCCGCCAAACGCCGCCGACGGCCGCCGACGGCCGAGGCCGGTCTCGCCGCGCTCGTCCAGCGATTCCTGACCGCGTGGTCTTCTCGCCTACCTCGCGAGCTGGGCAGGGCCCGTCGGTGATGCTCGATCGAGCCACATCGCCAGACCGATGACCGTCCACGCCGCTCCGTAGGCCAGCCAGGTGGCCGTCCACGGCGCCAGCATCGCCACCGGAGCCGCCACCAACAGGAACCCGATCGGCTCGTCGCCGGACCGAACCAGGATCAGGCCGACCGCGATGGTCCCAATCATGGCCAGCGCCTGGGCCGCCGCCAGCGCTGCGCTTCCGACCACACCCAGGATCGACGCGCCAAGCAGCCCGATCCAGGCCAGATACCCGACCAGAACCAGGGCGCTAGCGAGGCCCCCCACTCGACTGCGGGCCTCGCCAGCCCGGAGCGCGCAACCCAGGACCGCCACCAGAAGGCAGCATGCCGCGACCGCGGCGAGCGGCAGCACCTCAGCGAGATAGCCCGGCCAGTCGAGCGGTGCCGGCTGAACCAGGACCGCGGCCGCCACGACCGTCCACAGGCCGCCCCCGATCAACGCGGCGAGGATGGGAGCCAGGGACGGCTTGGCCGGATGCACCCACGCGTCCAGTGCACCCCGGACCAGGTCCAGCCGTGCGCGGCGATCGGGTCGCCGCGAATCGAGCAGCGCCTCCATTTCGTCCCCATATCGCGCGCGCCAGGTGCTCGGATAGAGCTTCAGCAAGGCACGCATTCAGATACACCCATTCTCGACACGTGCCGGGATCAACCCGGGCTCGCCGAGCACCACGGGGAGCGGCCCCAGCGTGACTCGCCCCGTATCGATGGTCAACACACCATCGACGTCCACCTCGGTCGCGAACCGATCCATGCTGCGGTCCGCCGGCCCATAGCGTTCCGTGGCCGGCTTGATCCCGAGCCGGTCGTAGCGCGACTGATGGCACGGGCAGTGGAACCAGTAGTCCTCCGGGCACGGGTTTGGCCGGCAGCCGAGATGCGGACAGATCTGTGACAGGGCGCGAACGTTCAACGCGGTTCCGTCGCCCGCCAGGTCGACCCCTGGTTGCCAGCCGCCGAGCTGGGGATCGACCAGGATCACAAACGCCCGCGCGTCTGCCACGTAGACTGGGAACCCGTCCATGATCGGGATGCCCGGATTGGCCGCCACCAGGTCGGCCAGGGTGCCCACCCGGACCTTGCCGCCAACACCGCCGGCGGCCGACCAGGCGAACGCGATCGTCCCGCCGACCGCCTCGAGCACGAGCAGACCAATTCCCGCGCCGAGCGCCCGCCGCAGGAGCGTCCGACGCGCAAGCCCCTCGACCTGTCGCGTCCGCCGAGCCCGAATGGACGGGGCCGTCAGCACCTCGATCGGCGAGCGCGGCTGGAGATCACGAGCCATGTGCCCCGCCTCGGGTCAGTCGGGGCCCACTCATCATCGGGCCATTGGCGTCGGGGTGTCGGAGCGCGCCGGGATCCCAGCATCGATGCGCCGCTTGAGGCTGGCGAGATTCTTGCGGGTCTCGCGGCGTCCGATGGTCACGAGCACCGGACGCACGAACCAGAGCAGCCCAGCGAGGTTGCCCGATGCCCGATGCGTGGCGCGCGAACGGTCGGCATCGATGGGCTCGACCATGCACGCGACCGTGAACCCGTCGAAGGGCCCGCCACGAAGGGCCATCGTCGCAACTCGCCCATCCTCGAAGGCCGTGACGAACCCACGCAACAGCGATTCCCAGCCCGCGTAGATCCGCCGGGCGAGCACCTCGGTTCCGACTCCAGCTGGGCCGGGTGTGACCTGGCGGGCCTCTACCACGCCGTGTTCCCACAGCGGCACCTGCTCGAAGGCGATCAGGTAGGGCCAGACCTCGTGAGCGCGACGATCGATCTCGATGCTCTGACTGACATCAAATGGCACTCGTCACCTCGCCGACCTCGCAATCGATTCAAGGGCATGCCTTCGGTATGGCGCCCAGTCACGTGCCCTTCGGCAGGGAGTCGACGGTAGCCGGCGCGCGACGAAGCGCGACGACCGCCCCAAAGACAATCCAGGCCACTCCGAGCGGGACAAGCAGCAGGGCACGCTGGTCCTCGGTGTTGAATAGCAGTGCGAGAACAGCCGCGATCGCGAGCAGGAGCCCTGTCACGCCGACCCGCGAAGCAGCCATGAGCGCGAAGAGGGACGTCGCCACGCACATGGCCATGAATCCCAGGGCGACGACCGGCCAGGGCAGGAGCATGGTCAGCCCGCCGAACAGGGCCGCGAGCGCCGTATTCGACATGACAGCCGGTCGCTCGGGCGTCGATCGGGCCACCGCCAGGCCTGCCAGCCCAGTCACAATTGCTGCGGCGACCGCAATGGCGCCGGCGGTATCAACCTCCTTGTATCCCAACGACGGGTTGACGATCGTGGTGTTGAAGGCGATCCCGGCGACCGCCCAGAGCGAGCCGCCGACAACGGCGAGGAGCCCGCCGATACGGGCGGAACGAGTTGGCACCGGATCTGCAGACCCGGTGCCGGCGACCTGCGGAT
>JANNQZ010000106.1:0-6539 GCA_031401015.1 Chloroflexota bacterium
CGCGGGGGCGATGACCGAGCTCAACCAGACCCGCTACGGGCTTTCGTCGAGCATCAACACGCGCGACGTCAACCTGGCCTTCCGGGCGATGCGCGACTTCGAGACCGGCATCGTCTACATCAACGCCGGGACGACCGGCGCCGAGACGCACCTGCCGTTCGGCGGCTGGAAAGAGACCGGCAACGGCCATCGCGAGGCCGGTCACGCCGCGCTC
Source organism: Chloroflexota bacterium (assembly GCA_031401015.1). Taxonomy (GTDB): domain Bacteria; phylum Chloroflexota; class Limnocylindria; order Limnocylindrales; family CSP1-4; genus SPCO01. Next base: position 215 of record JANNQZ010000106.1, read on the forward strand.
GATAGCTTCACCGAATGGAAGTCGATCTACGTCGACTTCAGCGGGCGACTTCAACGCGCCCAGATCGACAACCAGCCGTCCTAGCGCGAGGGAAGAGGCCACGGCTGGCTGCCGTCCACGCTAGAGTCAACCGATGTCCGACGCCCCGCAGACAGGCCCTATCCCCGATCCAGCCACGCTTTTGGCGTTTGGTGGCGTCGTCTTGCTCGGCGGCGCCAACGCCATCGGGGTGAAGCTGACCGTCCAGGAGCTCGCGCCGTTCTGGGGAGCGGCCATGCGCTTCATGGCCGCCGGGGCCCTCATGCTCCTTCTGGCAATCGCCACCCGAAGGCCGTTGCCGCGCGGTCAAAGCCTGGGGGGCGCCGCGTTGTACGGCGTGGTGGGCTTTGCAGCGAGCTACGGCTTCGCCTACGTCGGTTTGCGCGACGTGCCGGCCGGCACGGCGATGGTCCTCATCGCGCTGACGCCGCTCCTCACGTTCGGCCTGGCCATCGCCCACGGTCAGGAACGCTTCCACGCCCAGGGGCTGCTCGGCGGGGTGATCGCGGTCGTCGGGATCGGGATCGTCTTCATCGACCAGCTGAGCGCGGAGGTGCCCCTGTTCTCCCTGCTGTTGCTCCTGCTGGCGGTCGTGGCCATCGCCGAGTCCGGCGTGATCGTCAAGTCGATCCCCCGGAGCGACCCGTTCGCGACGAACGCGGTTGCCATGCTGACCGGCGCCGCACTGCTGCTCATCCTGTCGCTGGCGGCCGGCGATCCGTGGGTGTTGCCAACCCAGGCCGCCACCTGGGCCGCCGTCGGATACCTGGTGCTGTTCGGCTCCGTGGTGATGTTCGCGCTGTTCGTCTACACCCTGCAGCGCTGGACGGCCTCGGCCGTCTCGTACGTAACCCTGCTGATGCCCATGGTCACCGTCGTGCTGGCGGCCGTCCTCACCGGTGAGCGCATCACACCGTCGTTCCTGCTGGGCGGCGCGGTGATTCTGGGTGGCGTCTACGTTGGCGCCTTCCTGAAGGGCCGGCCGGCGCGCTCTTCGGCGTCAAGTCTCCCGGAGTGCCTCCCGTTCGATGCGTGCGCGGAGGCGGAGCCGGCGGGCACCTGACCTCCGGGCGTCTGGGTGGGGGTCCCGTGCAACGCGATTCACCGCTGGCTGAGGTCTACCATGTTCTCGAGTCGTGCGGCGGCACCGCCCACGGCTCGATATCGGTGCCGACCACGGCGGAGGGACAGATGAAGGTCCACGAACGGCGGGCCGACCAGATGGTCGCCAACGTCGCCCACATCTTCGACTGGATTCAGCACGGACCATGGCAGCGCCATCAGCGCGACCCCGGCGTCGCCGACTTCGCCTTCGGCAACCCGCAGGAAATGCCCCTCCCTGGGCTCGTGGATTCGCTCCAGCGCAACGCCGTCCCGCAGGACAAGGACTGGTTCGCCTACAAACTGAGTGAGGCCGAGCCGCGACGTATCGTGGCCAGGTCGCTGCGGCGCCGCACAGGCATCAGGTACGAAGTCGGGGACGTGGCCATGACCGCCGGCTCGTTCGGTGGCCTGGGCGTCACCATTCGTGCGCTGTGCGACGAGGGCGACGAGGTCATCTTCCTCTCCCCCCCGTGGTTCTTCTACGAACTGATGATCCTGTCCGCCGGGGCCGTCCCGGTGCGCGTGCGACTGGCGGGGCCCGATTTCGAGCTCGATGCCGACGCGATCGCGGCCGCCATCACATCGCGGACGCGGGCCGTCATCGTGAACAGTCCGTGCAACCCGACCGGCCGGATCTACAGAGAACCAGAGCTTGCAGCCCTTGCCCGTGTCCTGGAGGAAGGGTCGGCTCGAATCGGGCGACCGATCGTCCTGATTTCCGACGAGGCCTACAACCGGATCGTCTTCGACGGGATCGAATACCGGAGTCCAGCCGAGCGATACGGGGCGACGGTCACCATCTACACGTATGGCAAGACGCTCCTGGCCCCGGGCCAGCGCATCGGCTACGCGGCGATGACCCCGGATTTCCCGGATCGGGAGGCGATGCGACAGCGGATCCTGGTCCAGCAGGTCGCGTCGGGCTGGGGCTTCCCGAACGCGCTGCTTCAACATGCCATCGGCGATCTCGAGGCGTTGTCGGTGGATATCCCACGGCTGCAGGCGCGACGCGACAGGATGGTGACGGCTCTCCGCGAGATCGGCTACGAGGTGACGCGACCCGAGGGCACGTTCTACCTCATGGTCCGCAGCCCCGTCGCCGACGACATGGCGTTCACCGAACGCCTCGCCGAGCTCGGCACGCTCGTCTTGCCGGGGACGATCGTCGAGTGCCCCGGCTGGTTCCGCCTCTCGCTCACGGCCAGCGACGAGATGGTGGAGCGCAGTCTGTCCGCGTTTCGCACCGCCCGCACCGAAGCGCGCTGACGATCCGATGGCGCACGGCTTCTCGGCGCCATATAGCGCCACCGGGCGCTCGTCGATCGTGCCAGCGCCGCCGTGGCACTACGCGGGCTGGATCCTGTCGATCGAGTACGAGTTGGAGGCATCCGCGGCAGCCGACTTCCTGCCCTCCGGGTTCGGACAGTCCACCGGCCGGGCGGCCGTGCACTTCGCCGACTGGCAGTCAACGTCGGACGGCTCCGAACTGCTCGACCCGATCTACGCCCAGTATCGGGAGGCGTTCGTCGTCCTGGAGGCGGAGCGCGACGGCACCCTCGTGAACTTCTGCCCGTTCATCTACGTCGACCAGGACATCTCGCTGATGCGTGGCTGGCTCCAGGGCCTGCCCAAGAAGTCCGGCAGCGTGTGGGTGACGCGCAGCCTGCCGCTCGATCATCCAGCGGCGGCGCCACTCGTCGCCGGGACGCGCCTCGGTGCGTCGCTCGCGGTGAAGGACCGGCGGCTCGCCGAGGCGTCCTTCACGCTCACGGGTCGCCCAGCACCGCGTCTCGGACTCCTCAAGCAGCCGACATTCGGCCTGCTCGGCTTGCCCTCAATCCTTGGCGAAGCCGCAACGCCGGCTGACCCGCGCCTGGTCCGATTCACCGCCGATCCGATCGTTCATGGTGCCTACCACGACGCCCAGGCCACGCTCGCGTTCTTTGCGAGTCCGCGCGATGAACTGGCGGACCTCGCGCCGAGACGAGTGACGTCGGCCTCGGCCGGCTACGTCGGCCTCACGATCAGTCGCGTGAGCCCGACGTAGGTCGACGTCCCCGAGCTCCGACCCGCTCGCGACGGGTTGCAGCCAAGCCGTCATGTCGATCGCCGGAAAACGGAGCCGGCGGCCGATTGCTCGACCGCCGGAGTCTGCGAGGGGTGGCCACGGGTGGCCAGAGGTCACTCGGGCTTGCGCGCAACCCAGATGAGGCCGAGGCCGAGGAGACCCAGCGTCCCGGCGAGTCCGCCGATGACCCCGACGAGGCCGAGGCCAATCGTCAGCGTTGAGGCCGTGACCGCGCCAACGCCGAGCTGGCCGATCAGCGCATGTGCAGTGCCGCTCCAGATCTTCTCGCGGGCGGGGCCCTCGATCGGGTGCTGACGATCGAAGCCGGTCCAGTAGCGGCCGTCGTTGACGAACTCGTAGTCGCCGGCAGGGAACTTCTCGCCCTTGTATTCCTTGTCCTCGGTGAGCGTGATGGTCACCGTCGAGTTGAGGGTGTGGTAGGCGATCGTGCCCATCTGGTACATGTACTCGGAGGCGGTGTTCACGAGAGGGTCGTTGGGATTGAGGTCTCCCTTGGCGATCGCATAGCCCCAGTCATTCGTGACGAGACTGAGGATCTTCTCTGCTCCCGCGGTCTCGCCGCGATCGACGAGCTGGCCCGATTCGTTGTAGCTCAGCTTCACGGCCTGCGCCTGGCTGAAGGCCTGTAGCGAGTTGACGCCGTCCATCGTCTTGATAAGCGTAAAAGCACCGACACCGGCGCCAAATACGCCGGAGGCGAGCATCGCGATGCCGAGAAGCCTGAGCCTGGAGTGCATGATTGCGTCCTTTCGCGTTATGCGGTCGATCCTCCCAGTGTAGGCGCGTCGCTGGTGCGCTCGCGTGGATGCCGCTTGCCTGCGACTTTGCGGCCGGCCTCGATTGCACGGGAGTGCCACGCGGCTCCCGGCGGGCAGGCCAAGAGTCACGTCCGGGCAGGCCCGTCCGGAACTCGCCGCATCCGGCCCGCACCGGCTTATCGCGCGACGCTTGGCCGGGTTACGCTGTCGCACTTAGCGTCACCGAGGGAAACGACGATGTCGACCTTTGCAGCAGGCGCGAACTCGTTCATCGCACGCCACAACAAAGCGTGGGAGCTTGCGATGGCCGGCTTGGCCGTTGCCTTCGTCGGAGTCGGCTTCCTTGAGGAAACGCCGCTGATTATTGCAGCCGAGCGTGCGCTGACCCTCGTGTTCGCAGCGGAGTTCGTCGGTCGACTCACGATCGCGCCCGACCGGTGGGCCTACGTCCGTGGTCACTCGATCGACCTCATCGCGCTCCTTCCGACTACCCGGGCGTTGCGACTCTTGCGGCTCCTGCGGTTGCTGCGAGCCTCGGCCGGACTCTTCCGGGCTCTATCCCAAGTCGAGCGATTGGCCGGACATCGTGGCCTGGTCTGGTTGTTCGTTGTGTGGCTGTCCGTAGCCGTTATCTGCTCGATCTGGTTGTTTGCGGTCGAGGCAGAAGTCAACCCGGACATCGCGTCGCCATTGGATGCACTCTGGTGGGGGGTCGTCACGCTGACGACTGTTGGCTACGGCGACGTGTATCCCCGGACCGACGAAGGTCGCATTGCGGCGATGGTGCTGATGGTCCTTGGGATCTCCCTCTATAGCGCCATCACCGCCACGATTACGAGCATCCTGATTGCCGGTCGTGCGGCGCCCGATGCGGTTGGCCGGCTCGAACGTCTGGCGACCTTGGCTCGTGAGGGATCGCTGACGCCGGACGAGTTCGAGCGTGCGAAGGCGACGATCCTCGAGTGAACCGGATCCATGCCTCCCTGACCCTAGTCGCTGGCGTGATCGCGCTTGTCGCTTGCGCATGTGGCAGCGCCGCTCCAGCGGCACCGAACTTGGTTACCCCCACCGAGGCTCCGGCTGTCACCGAGTCGCCGCTCGTTGTTGAAGAAACGACGCCGAAGCCGGTCGACTCTACGAAGCCGACCGGTAACTACTACAAGCCGCCCGGATGGAATGGCTCGTCAGACGTCAACTGTTCTGACTTCGATACCCGTGCTCACGCCCAGAGCTTCTTCAAGGGTACCGGTGGATCGAAGTCGAAGGATCTTTACGGCCTCGATGGCGACCACGATGCAGCCGCCTGCGAGACGCTCCCCTGATCGAACGTCGCACGCTGACGGCAGCCCTGGCCGGCGTGTTCGTCGGCGCCGGGCTCGTTCTCGGGCTGCAATGGCTCACCACCGCCGGAGCTCCTGTGCCTGCGGCGCCGGTCGGCTTGTCGGCCGAGCCGAGCGGGAGTGCGGAACCGAAGATCGGGCTGCCGAACCACGAGCGCACACCGGGCGCAATCAACTCGGCGGCAACGCAGGACAACCTCCCGACGACGGTCTGCCTGCCCGGCTGGGCCAAGAGCGTTCGCCCGCCGTCCGCCTACACATCGGCGCTGAAGATCGCCCAGCTATTCGAGTACGGCTACGCCGACAAGAACCCGACCCTCTACCAAGAGGATCATTTGGTGCCCCTCGAGCTCGGCGGGGCGCCGCGGGATCCTCGCAACCTCTGGCCTCAGCCCAATACCGTGACCTTGGCGGACGGCACAGCGATAGGAAGCAAGGAGAAGGACGACCTCGAGGACGTGCTGCACCGTCAGGTCTGTGACGGAGCGTTGCCCCTCGCCGACGCCCAGCGCACGATCGCTGGGGATTGGATCGCGGCGTGGGAGAAAGCCGGGCGGCCGTAAGGCGGGGTCGCGAGCGGCCTACGGGCCGGCGGTGGCGCGGGCCGGAGTTGCTTGTCCTGGTGACCGTGCCGCGGTTATCTCTTCTCGCAGGCGACTCCGTCCCGGTCGCGATCTGACTTGGTGTTGGCGTTGTAGACGGCTGTGTTGACCGTGAAGTTGGTGACTGGTCTCGACGTCCCGGAGACCCGATCCCTGGCGCCCTTCCTGCCTACCCCGTGCCGGTAGACCTTGTTTAGCGCTGTGCAGTTGGCGAACACCCGGGCGGCAGTAGCCGAGACGACGGATCGAGGTGAACCCGCTGATCGCTCGGTTGCACTGGCGGTGGCCGCCGATGCCGATAGGGCGAGGCTGCACGCCAGCAGTGCGGTCCCGATCAAGCGACGGTGAGTCGTCATTTGTGTCTCAGGAGCCGGCGAGCGCACTTGCTGCGCC
>JANNQZ010000107.1:0-2401 GCA_031401015.1 Chloroflexota bacterium
CCACCCCCCCCCCAACCGCCCCACACGCCGCGCCGGCCCCTTGTGGCCCGCCCCCGCCCCGGGGCGCCGGGGGCCCTCCGGGGGCCCCACGCCCGGGTGGCGAATTCCCGGACCAGACGGGACTTCCCGACGCCGGCATCGCCGATAATCGTGACCAGCTGGCACGACCGTGTTGCGAGGACTTCCGACAGCGTCGACTCCAGGCGTGACATCTCGGCTTGGCGACCAACGAAGGGCGTCGCCTGCGCGACGCGTTCGGATGGCCGCTGTGCCACTCGAAGCAGCCGGTAGGCCGGCACCGGCTCCGTTTTGCCCTTGAGCGTCAGCGGCGGGATCGGCTCAGCCTCGATCTGATCACGCGCCAGCCGGTAGGTCAGCTCGCCAAGAACGATCTCCTGGGGCCCGGCCGCCTGTTCCAGGCGTGCGGCCGTGTTGACCGCGTCGCCCGTCACCAGGCGCTGGCCGAGGCTGGCGTCGCCGGCAATGACCTCGCCGCTGTTGACGCCGATGTGGTTTCGCAGCTCCAGGCCCCAGCGCGTTCGGAATTCATCGTTGAGCGGGGGGAGGGCGGCCTGCATGGCAGCCGCGCCACGGATCGCTCGCAGGGCATCGTCCTCGTGCCGGACCGGCAGGCCAAACACGGCCATCACGGCGTCGCCGATGAATTTCTCGACCGTGCCGCCGTGCCCCTCGAGCGCGCCTTTCATCGCCTCGAAATAGCGCGACATCACGTCGCGCAGGGCCTCGGCGCTCGGTCGGGAGCCGTCCAGGGTCGTGGGTTTGGGGTCAGCGAACACGATCGTCACCGTCTTGCGGCTTTCGCGGAACGCAGTCGCGGAGGCCAGCGAGGACCCGCAGATTCCGCAGAGCTTGAAGGCCTCCGGGTTCTCCTGGCCACAGGCCGAGCACAACCGCACGCCGGCAGCGGCGGCATCCGCTGACGGGGGGCCGGCCACGGCGCGATCGAGGACCGAGGCAAGCCGGTACGGCTGCACGACTGTGGTCGTCCCCTTGAGTGTGACCGGCTCCACTTGATCGACCACTACCGATTCGCGCACGAGGTCGTAGGTGGACTGGGCGATGAGCACCTCGAACGGCGGGGCGTTCTGCTCCATCGCCGAGGATTCCTGCATCGTGTCGCCGGTCAGGACGTGCTGGCCCAGGCTGGCCTCGCCGAATACGACGATGCCGGTGGCGACGCCCGTCCGCACGACGAGTCGAACGCCCCACCGGCTTTCGAGGCGATCGTTCAGGCTCGCCAGCACGCGCTGGGTTTCGCCCGCGGCCTCGACCGCTCGCAGCGCATCGTCCTCGTGACGGACCGGCAGACCGAAGACCGCGATGATCGCGTCGCCGATGATCTTCTCAATGGTCCCGCCGTGGGACCGGAAGACCGCCTGCATTTCGTCGAAGTAGAGGGTCAGGACCTCGCGCAGGGTTTCGGGGTCGAGGCGTTCGCCGAGCGCTGTCGAACCCTTGAGGTCGGAGGTGACCACCGTCGCGAATCGCTGGATCTCCGGGACGCCCGCCGCACCCTCAAGGACTGTGCCGCAATCACCGCACAGCCGAAACCCTGACACTGCCTTCGCGCCGCAACTCGGGCAGACGGTAGCCTTCATGCCCGGCAGTCTAGCGACCTCGATCGTGGACCCGCCGAGGCCCCCCACCGAAGCGCCTCTCCCGCGTACGATGGCGGTCATGGCGCCGAACCTGACAACCGCTCCGGTCGCTCGCGAAGCCCTGGCCGCGTGCCGCCTCTTTGCGGGCCTGGACGATTGGACCCTGGACCTGCTGGCGGCGGCGCTGCGATCCCGCCGCTACCGGCGCGATGAGGTCATCTTCCACGCCGATGACCCGGGCGACTCGCTGTTCATCGTGGCACGGGGATCGGTCAAGATCACGCTGGCCGCCGACGATGGCACGGAACCCGCGATTCTCACGACGATCGGCCCGGGCGGCTTCTTCGGTGAGCTGGCCCTGCTCGATGGGGCGCCCCGATCCGCCAACGCGATCGCCTTTGCCTCAGTGGAGACTCTGGTCCTGCACCGCGAGTCCTTTGATCGGCTTCTCGACTCGGAGCCCGGATTGCGCCGGGCGCTGCTGGCCTCGCTCGCCCGGGAGGTCCGCCGCCTGACTGCCCAGGTGGAGGACCTCCACTTCCTGGACCTACCTGGCAGGCTCGCTCGTCATGTGCTGCGCGAGATCGAGTCGGACCGCGGCAGGGGCACCCATGACGAGGCCCGGCTGCCATGGCCGTACACCCAGGGCGAACTCGCGGGCATGATCGGCGGATCGCGCCAATCGGTGAACCGGCTCCTCGCGGACTTTGTCGGCCAGGGACTGCTTCGATTCGAGGGCGACCAGCTGGTCATCCCGGATCCGGCCCGGCTCGCCCTGGCCG
>JANNQZ010000108.1:0-10781 GCA_031401015.1 Chloroflexota bacterium
CGGACCGCTGCTCGCCTCCGACCGGCATCCCGCGGCGGGTCCGCACCCCGAGGATCCGATCGCCGCAGCGCTCGGCGCCCGCCGGACGGCGTGGACGGCCGAAGCCATTGGCGGCGCGACCACGGAGGTGGCGCCTGATCCGGCCCCCACGCCACCGCCCGTTTCAAGGGACTGAGTCCGGAGACGCGGTCCGATGCCCCTTGAAGCGCTCATCACCGGCCGCATAGCCACGCTCGCGGGGGCGGCCGGTTTCGGGTGGGTAGAGGCGATCGGGATCCGCGACGGTCGGGTCGCGTTTGCCGGCACGGAGGTCGACCTCGAGACACGCGCCGACGCCCACACCCGACGGATCGCCCTTGAGCCGGACGAGGTGGCCGTCCCGGGACTGACCGATGCCCACTTGCACCTGGCCCAGTGCGCTGTCGCGAAACAGCAGGTTGACCTCTCCGGGGCGGGGACCCTGGCCGACGGACTGGCGGCGCTCCGGGCAGCTCATGACGGCCTTGCCGCTGAGGCCTGGTTGGAGGGGCACGGCTGGGATCCGGATCGATGGGGCCGCTGGCCGACGGCAGATGACCTGGAGTCGGTGGCGCCGGGCCGTCGGTGTGCCCTGTGGGCGCACGACCACCACGCGTTGCTCGCCAGTCGCGCGGCGCTTCGGACCGGCGGAGTGCATGGGGCGATGTCCGATCCCGCGGGTGGCGTCATTCGGCGCGACGCCCGGGGAGATCCGGAGGGTGTCCTGCACGAAGCCGCAGCGAGGTTGGTCTCGGTGCACGTCCCGACCATGTCCGTAGCGGATCTGGCCAGCGGGATTGCAGGGGTGGCGCGAGAGTTGCTCTCGTTAGGCGTGGTGGCCGTCCATGACCCAGGCGGTCTCATCCCGGAACCGGATCTTGACTGGTCCTTCCCGGCCTACCGGCAGCTGGCGGACGCCGGACGGCTGCCGTTGCGCGTCCACGTGTCGCTTCGCGACGACGCGCTGGAGACCGCGATCTCTCTGGGTCTGCGCAGTGGGGCGGTGATCGGTGACAACCCACGGGGCATGGCGCGGGTCGGCTGGCTGAAGTGCTTTGCGGACGGCTCACTCGGCTCGCGCACCGCGGCGCTGCTCGAAGACTTCGAGGTCGAACCGGACCGCCCGTTACCGCCCGAACGTCGGCGGGGCGTCTGGATCACTGAACCCGCAGCGCTTGCCGCGCTCGCAGAGCGGGCCGCGGGCGCCGGGATCGCCACCCAGATCCACGCGATCGGGGACGCGGCGGTTCGCGCGGCACTTGAGGCCCTGGCCGCAACCGCCTCCCGGGTTCCGTTGATGCCGCGGGTGGAGCACGTGCAGCTGCTGGACCCCGCGGATCGAGGCCTGTTCGTCGCGGCCGGAGTTGGCGCGAGCGTCCAGCCATTCCACGTTGGCACGGACGCGGCCCAGGCCCGGATGCTGTGGGGAGCGCGCGCCGAAGCGCGCGGGTACAGCTGGGCCTCGATCGCAGCGACCGGGGCCGTCCTCGCGTTCGGCACTGACGCCCCGGTCGAAGCCCTGGACCCGTGGCCTGGCCTGGCGTTGGCTGTGCGACGCGAGGATCCACGCTGGCCGGCGGGGACGCGACCATTCGGGGCCCACGAGGCGCTCAGGCTGGACCGGGCACTGCGGGCGGCGTGCGTCGATCCGGCCCTGCTGGCCGGGGAACTTGATCGCGGCCGGCTGACCGTGGGCCAGCGGGCGGACCTGGCGGTCATCCCAGCCGCCGCGTTGCGTGAACCCGTCGAGCCGGGTGGCGCGCTGGCGTCGACCCGACCCAGCCTGGTCATCCTCAACGGGCAGGTCGTCTTCGAGACATGACCGAGCGCGCCCAGCTCGGCGCCAGACGAGTCCCGGCCACGGGACTCGCCGCCAAGCGGGCAGCGGGGCGGAGTCGCGTCAGCACCGCGCCAATCGCTCCCCGCGCCCCGTCGCGTGCAACGCCTACGACGTCGTCCTACGACGTCGTAGCAATCGTGGGCTGCGACCCGCCCCGGGACGCCGGACTCCCAGGGCCCAGCTGCCGTCGAGCGTCGGCAAACAGCCCGTTGAGGATCCGCGACGTGGATGGGAACGCATGGATCGTCTCGGCAAGGACATCAACGCTGACATGCGCCTTGATCGCCAGGACACACTCGTGGATCGCGGCAGAGGCGTCGGGGCAGGCCATCGCCGCGCCGACCAGCTCCCGAGTCGCCCGGTCCACGACGATCGAAACGTGACCGACCGTGGCCTGGACGGCGTATCCCCGCGCAGTCGTGGCGAACTCGGCCACGAGCTCGAAGACGTCCAGACCGGCGTCGCGGGCCTGGTCGGGCGTGAGGCCAACGGAGGCCGCCTCCGGATCCATGTAGGTGGCCCGTGGCAGGGCTCGATAGTCGGGCGCAACAGGCTCACCGAGCGCCATCCGCACGGCGATCTCGCCCTGGTAGTGCGCCTGGTGCGTGTGCAGCTCCGGACCGGCGGCATCACCGATCACCCATAGACCGTCCGCGATCCGCAGGCGACCGTCGCGTGGGAAGGGGGTTCGACCGCTCGTGTCGATGTCGTAGTGCTCGAGCCCAAGGTCGTCGATCGGGAACGTGCGTCCGGCGGCCAGCAGGATGACGTGACCCTCTGCCGTCGAGCCGTCATCGAGATCGATCACGTGCGCGCCGCCTGCGCCTGCGCCCGCGTGGGCCCGCATGGCGCGGACGCCGGTCCGAACCGTCACGCCGTCCCGTTCAAGGGCCGCCCGGATTGTCTCCGAGTTGCGCGGGTGATCGGTTGGCGCGAGACGAGGACCCGACTGGATGATCGTCGTGGGCACCTCGAACCGGGCGTAGACCTGGGCAAGTTCGCAGCCAGTCGGCCCGCCACCCAGGATCAACAGGCTCTTCGGAAGTTCACGAGTGAGCGTCGCATCGTGGTTGGTCCAGGTGGGAACGTCCGCGAGCCCATCGAGCCGGGGCTGCCTGGAGACCGAGCCGACGGCCACCACGACGTTGCGCGCGTGGAGCTCATGGGTTGCCCGGTCATGCGCGACGCTGACGAGGCCACGACCGGTGATCGTGGCCGTCCCCCGGTAGACGGCGACGCCCGCGCCCTCCAGGCCACGAACGTGGCCCGCGTCGCTGGGTTCGGTGGCATCGGCGGCCCGATTGACCATGTAGTCACGCTGGTCAGAGGCGGCCGCCCAGTCGTAGCGTGCGGGATTGGCCGCATGGCGGGCCGCACCGTCAAGCAGCGACTTGGACGGCAGACAGCCCACGAATGGGCAGCTGCCACCAAACCATCGGCGGTCAATCACGGCGACCGAGGCACCGAGCTCGCGCGCCTTGTAGGCGGCCGCCTCACCGGCGGGCCCAGCGCCGATGATCACGAAGTCGTGGCTGTGCATTGCGTTACCCTCTCCCGCGTTCTTGGTCGTTCCGGCATTGTCGTCCCATGCCATGACCGTGTTACAACGCCGCTCGCTGTCTTCGCGCCTCGTAGAGCAGGATCCCTGCGCTCACGGAGACGTTGAGACTGTCGGCGACACCGAGCATCGGCAGGCGAACCGCCTCAAAGCCGGCGCCGGCCCACGCCGAAGTCAAGCCCTCGGTCTCAGTCCCCAGCGCGATCGCGATGGGGCCGGTCAGGTCGATCTCCGTGTAGCGGCGATCTGCGTCCGGACGGGCCGCCACGACGCGCAACCCACGGGCCCTGAGCCACGGCACGACCACTTCCGTTGTCGCGGCTGCAAGGGGCACGCTGAACACGGTCCCGGCACTGGCCCGAATCGCATTCGGATTGAACGGATCGGTCCGGGCGTCGGCGAGGATCAGGGCGTCCACGCCCGCTCCATCTGCCGAGCGCAGGACGGCACCGATGTTGCCGGGCTTTTCGACCCCCTCGATCACGACGACCAGCGGATCGGCCGCCAGGGTGAGGTTAACCAGGTCAAGCGACGGGATCGCCACGATTGCCACGATCCCATCGGCGCGCTCACCGAAGGCGAGCTTGGCGAGGACGGCCTCGCTGACCGAGGTAACCCTGGTGCCGGCAGCGACGATTCGATCGAGCACGGCTCGCGCGTCTCCGCCGGCCAGCCTTGGTTCGCACAGGAACACGTCGGTCGCGATCACGCCGGCATCGAGGGCACAGCGCACCTCGCGGGCGCCGTCGATCAAGGTGAGACTGGTTCGATCGCGCTCGCGACGATCGCGCAGGGCGATGGCCGCCCTGATCCGGGGATTGGCCGCGCTCGTCACGACCCGCCCGGGAGGGGAGGCACCCTGACTCATGGGCCGCCGCCCGGCCATCTGGCGAACGCGCCGAGATCGAGTCGACGCTCGTCGTCGGTGAAGAGCGCGAGCTCGCCGCGATCCAGCGCGCCAGGCGGCCGCCCGAGTGCTCGCGCCAGGTCCGCAGCAAGCCGGTCACCATCGTAGCCCGGCGTATGGGCGGTGAGCAGAACGAAGCCCCCCGGTTCAAGCGCCCGCGAGGCCGTCGCAAGCAGCGAATCCAGGTGGTCTTCCAGTCGCCACGCCTGGCCGGCAGGGCCGTGGCCATAGGTCGGCGGATCCAGCACGAGCCCGTCGTACCGGCGACCCCGGCGCGTCTCGCGTCCTGTGTAGCCGAGGGCGTCGTCCACGATCCAGCGGATTGGGCGGTCAATCAGCCCGGACAGTGTCGCGTTGTGGCGTGCCCAGGCGACGGTGGGTCGCGCCGCGTCAACGTGGGTCACCAGCGCACCCGCCGCAGCCAGGGCGAGCGTCGCAAGCCCCGTGTACGCGAACAGGTGGAGCACCGTCGGCGTGCCTCCGACCTCGATCCGTTCGGCCACCTGAGTCCGCAGCCACGGGAGCATCGCGAGGTGTTCGGGGAAGAGACCCAGCTGCCCGGTCTCGGTGGGACGTACCTCCATCACGAGCTCATCGAGCCCGATCGGCCAGGCCGCATCATGGGCGGCCGGCCCAGACCACCCGCGCTCGCGATCGAAACGCAGGTCGGCCGCTACCCAGGCGGCCGGTTCCGCTCTGGCGCCGAGGGCAGCCGGGTGAGGACGGTCGACGACGCGGTTGCCGAACGCATCGAGACGCGCGCCGCCACCGAAGTCAACCAGCCGGAATGCGCCGCTAGTTTGCACCCGCGGATCATGACGGCCTGACTCGATGCCGGCTAGGTGACCGCGCCGGCAGGTTCGCTCGTCCGCGGCCACGTTTCAACAGGTAGGGTAGGGTTGTGCCCGGACCGCGGGAGCCGATGCACGAAGGCGGGTCGCGTCACCCGCGTTCCCCAGAGGAATTCCTCCATATCCGACCCAGGCGAGACCCAGGCAGCTCCGGAACGCGCATTCCTGCCCCATGTCGAGGGCCTGCGCGCGGTCGCTGTCCTCGCCGTGCTCTGGTACCACGTGGGCCTGCCAGGAATGCCCGGCGGCTTCGTCGGAGTTGACATCTTCTTCGTCATCTCCGGCTTTCTGATCACCGGACTGCTGCTGCGCGAACGGGAGACCACCGGCCGGATCTCGCTGCGCCACTTCTATTCGCGGAGATTGCGCCGGATTCTGCCGGCCGTACTCGCCACGATTGTCGCCACGACGGCGATCGCCGCGCTCGTCCTGGCTCCGTTGCAGGTTCCCGGGATCGCGCTCGATGGGGCAGCAGCAGCGCTCTCGCTGGGCAACGTGCGGTTTGCGCTCGAGTCGGCGGACTACTTCTCGGCGTCGGAGCCGTCGCCCTTCCGCCACCTGTGGTCCCTCGGCGTCGAGGAGCAGTTCTACCTCGTCTGGCCGGCGCTCCTGGCTGTAGCCCTGAGGGTGAGCCGGTCCCGTCAGTCCGTTGGGGCCGTGGTGGGCGGGCTCGCGATCGCGTCGTTCGGGTTCGGCCTGTGGTTGACGGACCTCTTCGCGCCGTGGGCGTTCTATTCGCTACCGAGCCGGCTTTGGGAGCTTGCGCTGGGCGCTTTCATCGCGTTCTGCGCGGCCTGGATCGCCCGACGACCCGCACCCGTGCTCTTCGTCGTTGGCTGCCTCGGCGCGGTGCTTGTCGGCGCAGCCGTGGTCATGATCGACGGTTCCACGCCCTATCCGGGCCTGGCTGCCCTGCTGCCCACCCTTGGGGCGGCGGCGCTGATCGTGGGCGGCGGGGTCGGCCCCGTCGGCTGGATCCTGACACGACCGCCAGTCCGCTTTATCGGGCGGATCTCCTATTCGCTCTACCTGTGGCACTGGCCGATCCTGTTGCTGCCGGCCCTGGCGACCGCCAACTCGCTGCCACTGGAGCTCCGATTGGCGTTGGGAGGCGCGTCCATCGTCGTCGCAGCCGCAAGTTGGCGATTCATCGAAGAACCGTTTCGCCGGGGATGGCAATGGGCCGGGCATCCCCGTCTGGTCGTGGTCACGACCCTGAGCACCGCGGTCGCGGTGGCGGCCCTGGCGATCGGGATCGGGGACTTCAGCCTTGGACGGCTGGCGCCGGTTGGCGTGGCATCGGCCGCGGCAGTGGCAGTGGCCTCGGCGCCGGGTTCGGCGGTACCTGGCGGCGACAGCAGTCCCCAGGTGTCGGCATCCGGTCCGCCCGTGGCGTCGGCGGCTGGATCGCCCGCAGCCGCGGACCCCCTGGCATCGGGGGGTCCCGGCAGTTCACCGGGAGGTTCCGGCCCAGCGCCAACCATCGAGCCGTCCGTTGAGCCGACGCCCGCGCCGACGCCTGCCCCGACCCTTGAGCCCACCCCCGTGCCCAACCCATGGCCGCTCCCGCCGAACCTTCGACCGACGCTGGCCGCAGCCGCCAAGGACAAGGAACGGATCATCGCCGACGGCTGTTTCATGAGCCTGCGCGGCAGCCGACCACCCAATTGCGTCTACGGCGATCCCGAAGGACTCTTTACGGTCGCGCTCGTCGGCGACTCCCACGCGGCGCACTGGTTCCCCGCGGTGCAGGGCATCGCGAATGCCCGAGGCTGGCGACTGTTGGTCTTCGTGAAGGCATCGTGCGTGTTCGTCGACCTGCCGATCTATTCCCCGCTGCTCAAGCGCCAATACACCGAATGTGAAGCCTGGCGCCCGAATGTGGTCGACCTCCTGATCAAGGTGAAGCCCGATCTCACCATCGTGTCGTCCGATCGCTGGCTGCCCACATCGGTCTCGCGCGATGCGGATCCGACCCGCCAGGGCGACGCCATGGCCCGCCTGCTCAACCAGATCCCTGGTGCGATCGCGATCATCGCCGACACGCCCGCCTCGCGGGTCGACGTGCCAATCTGCCTCTCGCAGAACCCGGCCGATATCACTCGCTGCGCCACCACCCGGGTCGTGGCCTTTGGCCGCCAGCAGGCCGTGCGCGAGCGGGTCGCGGCCCTCGCAGCCAACGCCACGTTCGTTGATCTCTCGGACGCGATCTGCCCGGCCGAGCCGTGCCAGGCGGTCGTGGCCGGGATGATCGTGCAGCGCGACGATCACCACCTGACCGCCACGTTCGCGACCTCGCTGGCGGGTGTCCTCGAGGCCGCCCTGCCGATCCCGCGCTGATCAGCGCGGTCGCGCTGATCGGCGCCTTCACCCGATCGGCGCGTTGACATGGCGCTCATCGTTGTCGCCCGGCGGCGGCCCGGGGTATGATGCCGGTCGCCGCTGGCACCTCGATCCCGCGGCCACGGATTCGGCGCGGATGTGGAACACCCGCGAGCCAACGAAGCCGAGGCTTCACGGAACGGGGTACCGGCGACGTCGGGCGGCTAGCTCAGCTGGTTAGAGCACTTGCTTGACATGCAAGAGGTCACTGGTTCGAGTCCAGTGTCGCCCACCACATTTGTCATTGGCGGCGGGCGGACCTGCGGGATCGTCGATTCTCGGGGAGGCGCGCATGACTGACCAGCGAATCGACGAAGCCATCGAGGTCGGTTTCGAGGCGCCGGAGCGCGGCTCGGCCCAGGAACTGCTTGACGCCAGCGCGCACAGCGACCTCGATGCCATGCGCCACTCGGCGGCGCACGTCATGGCCGAGGCGGTCCTCGCCCTGTTCCCAGGGACCCGGCTCGGGATCGGCCCGGCCATCGCCGACGGGTTCTACTACGACTTCGCCCTGCCGCGACCGCTGACCCCGGACGACCTCGCGTCGATCGAGTCGCGGATGCTCGCCAGCGTCGCCGCCAACCACCCGTTTGTCCGCCGCGAGTTACCACCAGCCGAGGGCCGCGCCTTCTTTGCAGAGCGGGGTCAGCCGTTCAAGGTCGAGATCCTTGACGATCTGGCCTTCGCATCCCGGCGTGACGGAACGCCGATGCCTGCGACCTCGGTGTACGAACACGGTTCGTTTATCGATCTGTGCAAGGGCCCACACGTCGAATCGACCGGGGCGATCGGTCCGTTCAAGCTGCTGGCCGTCGCGGGCGCGTATTGGCGGGGCGACCAGAAGCGCGCCATGCTCCAGCGCGTCTACGGCACGGTCTGGCCGTCGCAGGAGGACCTAGATCAGTTTCTGTGGCGGCGCGATGAGGCGAAGAAGCGCGATCATCGCCGGCTCGGGGTTCAGTTGGACCTGTTCAGCTTTCACGACATCAGTCCCGGGGCCGCCTTCTGGCACCCGAAAGGCTGGACCCTCTACCGGACCCTGGAAAACGCCATGCGGGAACTCCAGGCGGCGCGCGGGTACCAGGAGATCTACACGCCGCCGCTGGTCCATCAGAAGCTATGGGAGCAATCCGGTCACTGGGACCTCTACCGTGACCACATGTTCCTGGTCGAGGCCGAAGAGCAGACCTTCAGCCTCAAGCCGATGAACTGCCCCGAGTCGACGTACATCTACAGGAGCCGGGTCCGCTCGTATCGGGAGCTGCCACTTCGCTTGTCGGAGTACGGGAAACTGCACCGCAACGAGCTGTCGGGCGCCCTGTCCGGCCTGACGAGAGTCCGGCACTTCGTGACCGACGACGCGCATATCTACGTCCGACCGGATCAGATTGGCTCGGAGATCGAAGCGCTCCTTGGCGAAGTGCGCAAGTCGTATTCGTGGGTTGGTTTGACCCCGCGCTTCACCTTCGGGACGCGGCCGGACAAGGCGCTTGGGGACGCCGCGCTGTGGGACAAGGCCGAAGGCCTGATCCGCGCAGCCCTGCAGAGCTCCGGCGTCGACTATCGCGTCAAGGACAAGGACGGGGCCTTCTACGCGCCCAAGATCGACATCCAGATCGAGGATGCGCTGGGTCGCGAGTGGCAGACAGCGACGATCCAGGTGGATCTCGTGATGCTGCCAGAGCGGTTCGACCTGCACTACATCGACGAAGAAGGGCTCCAGCAGCGTCCGGTCGCCATCCATCGCGCCATCTACGGCTCCCTCGAGCGCTTCATCGGCGTGATCACCGAGCACTTTGCGGGCGCCTTCCCGTTCTGGCTGGCACCGGTCCAGGCGATGGTCATCCCGATCGCCGATCGGCACATCGAAGCGGCGAACGAGCTGGCTGCGCTGCTCGGCGCCCGGGGGCTCCGGATCGAGGTCGACGACTCCTCGAACCGGATGCAGAACAAGATCCGGCTGGCCCAGGAGCAGAAGATCCCGTACATGGTGGTGCTCGGCGATCGTGAGATCGAGGCCCGGACGGCATCCCCACGTACTCGTGCCGGGGAGCAGCAACCGCCCGAACCCTGGGACGCCTTTGCGGATCGCCTGGCCTCGGAGTCCAGGGAGCGACGGGTCGACTAGCGCCCGAGTGCTCGAGCACCCGAGCACCCCGAGGAGTGCGGGCGCGACTGACAGTCGACACGGCAGCCGCATCACCGTCCGTTCGGTCCCCTGGACGGCCGCCCGCGACAGGCAGGCGACACGGCGTACGTTCGAGGGCCACGTCGGTGCGCTGAACGGCCGCCCGCGACAGGCAGGCGACACGGCCTACGCAAGAAGGTCCCGTCGGTTCGCTGAGCGGCGAGCCGCGACTGGCAGGCGACAAGACGTACGTGGCCCCGTCCGCTCGGTCCCCAGGACGTCGGACCGCGACTGGCAGGCGACAATCGGTGCGGGAGGCGACGTGCCGGCGGTCCTGGGTCCGCGACGTCGACTGGCGGTCGCGTCTGGCGCATCCGCTACGCGGAACGAGACTCGCCGACCAGGTGCCACAGCCGGCGGGCGCGGTCCGACGCCTTCGCGGATCGCCTGGGCCGCCGCCCTGACACGGGCGCCGCCGCTGAAAGCCGGTGTGCTATCCTCCCGCATCGGCCGTGCCGGGTCCTCGTGTACCCGCGTCGACCGCGAGAATCGGTAGTTACAAAGGGGACAGACCATCAGTCGAGACCTGCGCGTCAATCAGATGATCCGGATCCCACAGGTCCGGGTGGTCGATGAAGAAGGTGCCCAGCTTGGGGTGATGCCCACGCCGCGGGCACTCGAGATGGCGCAGGATCGAGGCCTCGACCTCGTCGAGGTCGCCCCGATGGCGTCGCCGCCAGTCGTCAGGTTCCTGGATTTTGGACAGTACAAGTACGAACTGACGAAGCGAGAAAAGGAAGCCAAGCGAAAGCAGCGCTCGGTGACCTTCAAGGAAGTGCGGCTGTCGCCAAAGATCGGCATTGGCGACTTCGACACGAAGGTCAACCGGGCCATCGAGTTTTTGGAGGATGGCGATCGAATCAAGGTGACGGTTCGCTTCCGAGGACGCGAGCTGACGCACCCGGAGCTCGGCCGGAACCTGCTTGCCAGGTTCACGGAGCGTGTCAAGGATCACGGGCTCGCGGAACGGACGCCGTTGCTCGAGGGAAAATCGATGCACATCACCATGGCATCGACCCACAAGCCCAAGGGCCACG
>JANNQZ010000109.1:0-5509 GCA_031401015.1 Chloroflexota bacterium
CGACGACGAGGACGTCGAGGAGTTCATCATCATCCTGTCCGACCATGACTGGGGGCCCGGAGCCCAGGTCATCGGCAACTGGACCGTCGAATCGCTGCTTGAGCCTTGCCTGGGCTGGAAGGTCAAGCTCACCTGGACGGATCGCTACGCTGGGATCGACGACACGGTGGTGTTTGAGGGCGTCATCGACACGATCGATCAGGCCGCCGTCGAAGGCTCCCTGTTCATGACCGGGATTGGCACCGCCACGGGCTCGCGGCCGGGCTGGAAGGCCTGCAACCCGGGCATCGAGGATGTGCCATTCGGAGCCGGCGCCCCGGCCTTCCTTGGGGCGACGATCGTCGGGGAAACCATGACCGTCGCCGCCTTCGCCGAGGGGTCGCTGTCTGGGGTGACGACCGACTACTTCGAGGTTCCGGTGGAGGGCGGGAAGGCGTCGTTCGAGAACCAGAACCCGATCGGGAGCCTGTGCCCCCGCACGTCTTTCGGCACGATCGAGGTCACCAAGCTCGACGCGCCGTGATGGCGATCGCGGCCGTGATCCGGCATATGCGACCATGCGACGATGGACGTCCCGCCGATTCGAACGGCCCGCTTCGAGCTGGTCTCGATGTCGTTGGCCTTCATGCGGCTGCTCCTCGCCCGCGAACTTGCGGCCGCCGCGGCTGAGATCGGGGCGAGCGTGCCGGAGGACCTGCCCGACCGGCTCGACAACTTCCTCCAGTTCCGGATCGCCGACCTGTCCGAGGACGCCACCGCCCAGCCGTGGCTGGGTCGCGCCATCGTTCTGACCGAGGCTGACGGCACGAAGCGAATCATCGGGTCGGCCGGATTTCATTCGCCGCCAGACGCCTACGGCCGGGCCGAGATCGGCTATCGCGTTGAACCTGCGTACCGCCGGCAAGGTGTCGCGACGGAGGTCGTTCGGGCGCTCTTTGACTGGGCATTTCGCGAGCACGACGTCACGCGATTCCGGGCGGCGGTTGCCCCCGACAACGTGGCTTCACTTGCGATCGTCGAGCGGCTTGGCTTCCGTCAGGTCGGGGCTCAGATCGACGACATCGACGGCAAGGAACTTGTGTTCGAACTCGATGGGTGGATTTCGACGGCCTGACAGCGCGAGGCCGCGCGCTGGTGCCATGATGCGGCGATGCAGGACCCTGAACGCGGCGAGCCAGCGGACGCCGACGCTGCTGCTTCCGCCGACCGAGCCGACCCCGTCCACCATGCCGACTCCTTCGAGACACTGGCGGTCCACGCCGGTGCCGAGCCCGACGAGCTGACCGGGGCCGTCTCTCCCCCGATCTATCAGACCTCGACCTACGCTCAGGACGGCGTCGGGCGGCCGCGCCAGGGCTACGAATACGCTCGCTCGCAGAACCCCACCCGGGACCGTCTGGAGCGCGCCATGGCGATCCTCGAGGGCGGCACGCACGGTTTCGCGTTCGCATCGGGGTCGGCCGCGACGGCCGCGATCGCCGAACTCGCCGGGCCGCGCGAGGAGATCATCGTCGGCGACGACGTGTATGGCGGCACCTATCGGTATCTCGAGCGCGTGCGGGTGCCGGGTGCCGGCATCACGACCGCCTATGTCGATCTCGCATCCGGGATGGACGCGTTGTGGGAGGCGCTGGGCGAACGGACGCGGCTGGTCTGGTTCGAGACGCCCACCAACCCGCTGCTCAAGGTCGTCGACATCGCTGCCGTCGTGGCCACGGTGGAGCGGCGGGCCGCGGAAGGTGGCCGACGACCCCTGATCGTCGTGGACAACACGTTCGCCTCGCCGGCCATCCAGCGGCCGCTGACCCTCGGGGCTGACATCGTGTTCCACTCTGCAACGAAGTACCTGGCGGGCCACTCGGATACCGTTCTGGGCGTGGCGGTCACGCGGGACGAAGCGGTCGCCGAGCGGCTGCGCTTCCTCCAGAACGCGATGGGGGCGGTGCCCGGTCCGCAGGATTGCTTCCTGGTGCTGCGCGGCCTGCGAACGTTGCACCTGCGCGTCGAACGACACCAGTCCAACGCGACGGCGGTGGCCGCGTTCCTGCGCGCGCGGTCGGACGTGGCCACCGTGGCCTACCCGGGCTTCGGCGGGATGGTGTCCTTCCTGCCGGCGCCCGGTGGTAGCGCGGAGAGTGGCTCGGGCTCCAGCGTCGGCCCCGCGTCCCGTTCCCGTTCCGCCTCCGAGCGCGCCGTGGCCATCGCCGAGGGCACCCGCCTGTTCACCCTGGCAGAGTCGCTCGGCGGCGTGGAGTCCTTGATCGAAATCCCGGCCGCCATGACCCACATGTCTGTCGCCGGCTCCCCCCTTGAGGTGGATCCCGCCCTGATTCGTCTGTCGGTCGGGATCGAAGGCATCGACGACCTGATCGCCGACCTCGCCCAGGCACTCGACCGAGCCTGACACCGCCCCGATTCCAAGCGGCGGGTGACCTACGGCGATTCCAACCGGGTTGGTGCAAGCGACCGATTACGATCCCCTTCCGCCGGCTTCGCCAATGTGGCTGGAATTCGCGACAGATTCAGGCCAGAACCTGTCGAACCTTCCAACTGGGTTCGTGAAAGCGACAGGTACGTGTCCCGTTCACCAACCAGGTTGGAATCTGCGAGCGAGGGCAGATCCAGGCCGGCGCGCGGCGGGCAGAATCGGGATCCGGTCCGCGTGCGCGGCCGGTCCCCGGACGCGATGCTCAGCCGCCGGCCATGGCGGGCAGGAGGAGCAGCGTGTCGCCGTCCGCGACCGGGGTGTCCAGCGCCTGCAGGTGGCGCACGTCCGTGTCGTTGAGGAATGCGTTCACGAACCGGTTCAGGTCGCCATCATCGGCCAGGAGCTGGGACGCAAGTCCCGGGTGAAGCGCGACGAGGCCCGCCACCACCTCACGGACCGTTGAGCCCGCCACCTCGACCTGCTTGGCGCCGCCAGTCGCGGGGCGCAGCGTGGGTGGGATTCGGACGGTGCTCACGCTCCTCCGCCCAGCCAGCGCTCGAAGGCTGACAGGCTGGGCCGGATCGCGGGGGCCAGCCCGGGCTGACCTGGCCTCGCAACGCCATCCCCGTGACCGAGGGTGCGCGCCTCGGGGGTCTTGAGACCGTTGCCCGTGAGGAGGGCGACAACCTCGTCGCCTGGGCGGATGACCCCGTGTCGGCGCGCTGCGGCCGCCGCGGCCAATGTGACCCCGCCCGCCGTCTCCGGGTAGATCCCCTCGAGTCTCGCCACGTCGCGGATCGCGGCTGCCGTGACCTCGTCCTCGATCGCCTCGATCGAGCCGCCGGACGCGTTGGCGAGCTCAATGGCGTATCGACCGTCGGCCGGATTGCCGATCGCCAGGGAACGGACGATCGTGTTCGGCGTCCTGACCGGCTCGATCACGGTCGTGCCAGCGCTCCACGCCGTCGCGACCGGGGCGCAACCGGCTGCCTGCCCGCCGACGAAACGGATCGGCCGGGGCGCGATCAGGCCCAGCTCGACCAGCTCCTCGAAGCCGCGCGCGATCCTGGTGAACATTGCCCCGGAAGCGACCGGTGAAACCACCACGTCCGGCGATCGCCAGCCCAGCGATTCAGCGATCTCGTAGGCCAGCGTCTTGGACCCCTCGGCGTAGAACGGCCGCAGGTTGATATTGACGAAGCCCCAGCCGGTCTCGTCAGCGACCTCCAGGCAGAGCCGATTGACGTCGTCGTAGGTGCCCTCGATCGGGACCACGGTCGCACCGTAGGCCAGGGCGTGGTCCACCTTGGCCGGTTCCAGGTCCGCCGGGATGAACACGTAGGCTGGCAGCCCGACCGCGGCCGCGGCCGCGGCCACGGCCCCCGCCAGAGTGCCGGTCGACGCACAGGCCAACGCCGGCACCCCGAATTCGACCGCTCGCTCCGCGGCGACCGCGACCGCCCGGTCCTTGAACGACAGGGACGGATTACGAGTGTCGTCCTTGATCCACAGCCGATCCAGTCCGAGGACGGGCGCCAGCCGATCGGCCAACCGAAGCGGCGTCGACCCGACGGGCAGTCCGCGAATTGGCGGCCGGTCCACCGGCAACAGCTCCGCGTATCGCCAGATCCCCGGCGCGCGTTCGGCAATGGACGCCTTCGTGAGGGTCCGGGCCACCACCGCGTAGTCGTACTCGATCTCGAGCGGCCCAAAACAGGCCGGACAGACATAAAACAGGCCGATCGGCTCACCGCGCTGACAGTTTCGACAGCGCATGCCGACGATCCGAGCCTTCGGCGTCGCGGCGGATCTGGCAGCGGGAACGGTCTCGATCACCATGGGGTCGCTCCGGGAGGTCTGTGAGTGCCTCGGGACCGGATGGACAGGCGACCGCCCTGGGCTGAGAAGGGGGTTCTCCGAAGGGGAGTTCCCTTATCGTGCAGGAAGACCTGCCCGGACTTGGCACCTTGCCGACGCGACGCCGGTAGGTTGTCGTGGCTTCAACGGGCCGGTCCCTCTGCCACTCTTGATAAAAGAACTATTCGGTTGTGGCGGGATCCTAGAGGCCCGACCGTGCGATTGTCAACGAGGGCGAACCCGGACGCGCCGGACACAACCCGGACGCGCCGGACGCAACCATCCCGCAACCTCGACACCGTATGCGCTAGCATGCCGTCAACAGCGACTGCGGAAGCCGACTCCTGCGAGCCCTTGGGCCCGCATCACGCGCGGCCGGTCGATCCAGCGTGATCGTCTGCGCCCGAGGAGTCGAAACTAATGGCCACCACCGGCCCCACCCGCGCAGAGACCCGGCCAATCCTGGGCCGCACCGTCCGAGCCAACCTCGCGACCGCCGAGCTGTACGAAGACGCGATTCGTCGCGGCGAGGGTCTCGTCGCCGCGGATGGGCCGCTCGTTGTCCGGACGGGCAAACACACCGGGCGGTCGCCCCAGGACAAGTTCATCGTCCGCGAGCCAGCCTCTGACGCGAAGATCTGGTGGGGCTCGGTCAACCGGCCGATCAGCGAGGCCCACTACGAGCGCTTGCGGGCCAGGCTGATCGACTACGCCGCCACACTCGACCTCTACAGTCAGGATTGTTTCATCGGGGCGGCGCCGGCCCACCGCCGTTCACTGCGTGTCTACACCGAGACCGCCTGGGCCAGCATCTTCGCCCGCAACCTGTTCCGCCGACCGACCGCCGGGCAACTGGCGAGCTTCACCCCCAATTTCACGATCCTCTGCGTCCCTTCCTTCCAGGCCGACCCGGGGACCGAAGGGACTCGAACCGGCACCGCGATCCTCGTTCACCTCAAGCGGATGGAGGTGATCATCGTCGGCACCGAGTACGCCGGCGAGATCAAGAAGTCGGCGTTTACGGTCATGAACTACCTGATGCCCGACGAGGGCGTCCTGCCGATGCACTCGGCGATCAACGTAGGCGCCGTTGGCGACCCGGCCATCTTCTTCGGCCTGTCGGGGACCGGCAAGACGACCCTGTCGGCCGACCCGCAGCGGAGCCTGGTCGGTGACGACGAGCACGGCTGGGGCGACGGGATCACGTTCAACTTCGAGGGTGGC
>JANNQZ010000110.1:0-1742 GCA_031401015.1 Chloroflexota bacterium
CTTCTGGACGCGAGCGACCGAGGACACAGCCTGAGGCGACGAGATCCGCGACGCAAGGATCCGCGACGCGACTAGAGCTTGGAGACGTTTACGGCCTTCGGCCCCTTGTCGCTCGGCTCTTCCTCATAGGACACGCGTGCACCCTCGGCGAGGCTCTTGTAGCCCTCGCCGTTGATCGCGGTGTGATGCACGAACAGATCGCGACTGCCCTCGTCGGGCGTGAGAAAGCCAAAGCCCTTCTCGTCGCTGAACCACTTCACCGTTCCGGTGGGCATTCTGACTACTTCCTCCTGGTACGTCTTGTGCTGCCCGAGGAAGCTGTCCGCCGCCTTCGAACCCGCACGAACTCCCGGTTATCCGGCCTAACGAAGAAAACGCTACCAGCCCGATCGGTCCCTCGCGAGGGACCCAAACGATGGTTCACAGTGCGATCACAGCCGTCATCTGCGCGAGGATGCGGGGCATGGATGATCCGATGCGCGTCACCCGGGACGTTGCGATCCCGCTGCGCGAGATTGAGCTTCGCGCGAGCCGCTCGTCGGGTCCCGGCGGCCAGCACGCGAACGTGACCGCGTCGCGGATCGAGGCCGTGTTCGATGTTCACGCCTCGACGGCGTTGAGCGAGGCCCAGCGTGAGCGGGTCAGCGCGCGGCTCGGCCCGGTCGTGCGCGCGATCGCGCAGGACGCGCGCAGCCAGGCACGCAACCGAGAGCTCGCGCTGGAGCGCCTACGTGACCGCCTGGCCCAGGCGCTGGCCGTGCGCCGCCCGCGCCGCGCAACGCGCCCGACCAAGGGCTCCAAGGAGAAACGGCTCAAGTCCAAGCGAACCCAGGCCGCCCGCAAGCGCGACCGCCGACCACCCGGCGGCGACGACTAGTCCAAGCGGAAGGCCACTGGAAGTCGATCTCGGCGCCCCGGCAGGCTGAGCACGCGACCCGCCCCCACCACAAGCGAACGACGAAAGACGAACGGCCGCGCATCCATGCGCGGCCGCTTCGTCTACTCAAAGTGGTCTTCTGGAGCCAGGGGGAGCTCCGAAGACCGGGATGCAGTCAGAGACCGGCGGGATGCCGGACGGTGAACGGGCCGGGGTCGCGCGACGCGGTCTGCCACCTGGAGCCCGTCTCGCCGCGACCGCTGGTGTCGAAACGCAGGCCGGCGACGACCATGTACATGTGGCCGGAGTTCGTGTAGATCGTCACCCAGCGCCCCTTGCCGGACTCGCCCCAGCCGAAGAAGCCGTACGAGGCGAGCGGGCTCTTCATCAGATTGGCGCCGCGCAGCGCGTAGGAGACCGATCCCGAGCAGTCGTAGCCCGAGTCCTCCCAGCGCCCGTGTCCGCCGCCCCACAGGTAGGGCTTGGTGGCAATGCGGTTACCCGCGGCGATGATCTTCCGGACGGCATCCGGTGCTCCCTCGGGCGCGATCGCCAAGCCGTTAGAGCCGAGCTTGGCCTTGTCGCCCACTGCGAGCGGGGGAGCGGCCAGACCGCTTGACGGGTCGCCGGCGTCGCCGGGCTTCGCGTCCTCACCGACGAGCTTGAAGAGCGCGTAGATGTCACCGGCATCGACGGTGCCGTCGACAGGGCGATCCTCACGCGACTCGAAGCGACGGACGAGCGACTCCGTGTCAGCATCGAACTCGCCGTCGGGCCTGCCGGCGCTGCGAACGCCGGCGCGACGCAGATAGTCCTGAAGTTGCGACACGTCACGGCCGCTCATGCCGTAGGCGAGCGGGATGCG
>JANNQZ010000111.1:0-12494 GCA_031401015.1 Chloroflexota bacterium
CCGCTGCTGTTGTTCTGAACACCACCAGCGTAGCGAGGGCTCTCGTTTCCTTGTCAGCCCGGAATCAACCCTGCTCCGCGCCCAGGCCCGGTGTCACGGACGTATCTGGACGCGCTCAAAGTGTCAAGCAGTACTCTTGGCGGAGGTGGGGTGCGATCGAAATTCCGCTGCTAGTGCTGCTGGTGCGGGGCGCACGCCGCCTTTTGGTGCATGTCGCCGATCGTCATCAGTAGCGGTACAGGGAGGCGACGAAGGGCGTCCGGTTGAACATCATCAGCGCGATCGGCAGACCGATAATGGTGACCTGGATCAGCCAGGCCGCCCCCATCCAGAGGCCGGACGCCCACCAGCCGACGAGGAGGAACCATAGACCGCGGATCGGCCAGGCGACCTGCGGCCGCCCTCGCTCGGACACCATCGTTCGGCCTTCGGCGTCCTGCCCGAACTCCCACGAGCGGCTGCGCGGTCGGAGCGTCAGCACCGTGGGCAGTCGGTTGATCAGCCAGATGCCCAGCGGGATGCCGATGATGGTCACGAGCGCGAGCCAGGCGATGGCCACGACGAGTCCAGATGCCCACCAGCCGATGAACAGCCACCAGACGAATCGCACGAGGAGACCGGGGCCTCGCTGGTAGGACCTGGACGTCATGATGGCGCCGCCTTGAACGCGCCAACTCGGCTGATCGTCATGATGCGAGTGTACCGGCCGGTTGTCCGGGCGGGCACGGTCCCCTCTCGATGTCAAGGGACAGCATTCCTGATGCCGGCGCGGAGGTCTTTCAGCAACAGGACCAAATGACAGCGGATCAGCCGGGACGGTTCGAATGCCCGATTCAGGCAGGCGCAGGTCTGCGCCACCTCCGCGGTCTCAGCGGCGTAAGTCCCAGTGCAGCGCTGCTCGGTACGATGCCGGTCGACAACCCGCCTTGTGTCCGACACAATAGGTCCATGCGATGCATCTCGAGTTCGCACGGTCTGCCGACCGTCACGGAATCAGCCCGGAGCGGGCGCGCCACGTCATCGAGCGGGGCACGATGGCGCTCTATCCGATCGGCGCTGAGTCGGACGCGCGCGTCCTCTTCTTCGGACCGGACGCACGGGGTGTCCCGCTCGAGATCGGGGCCGTTGAGCTCGCGGACGGCGATCTCCTCGTCATACACGCAATGCGGTTGCGTCGGATGTATCACGAGGCGTACGAGGAGGTGATGCGATGGCACGCACGGTGAAGACCAGAGGTGGACACACCTTGACCTCGGCTGATCTGGGCCGACTGGCGGATGAGTTCGAGCACGGTGTCGATATCGCGACATGGAAGCCGCGGTCCGGCCGCCCTGCTCTGGATCCTGGCGCCCGCGCCCACGCCCCGCGGATCGCAGTCCGCGTCCCTGAAGAGTTGCGCCTCCGGGCTACTGAGCGAGCAGGACGCGAGGGCCGCAGCATCAGTTCGGTCGTGCGGGACCTCCTCGAGGCCTACGTGCGCGGCACCTGACTGGGCTCGACGCCGCGTTCGCCCAGGAGTCGGACTTGCGGATGCCGGACCCGACCTGGTCGGACACCCATGTCATCTCGGGCGACGTCGAGCGGAACGCGCGCGTCAGGCGTAGCCAGCCTCGATGCGGGCAGCCAGCGCGAAGGGCATGAAGTAGCGGTCGAGGGACTCCGCGGACTCGCCGTACGTGTTTTCGCCGGCGATGAAGTCGATGAAGAGTTCGCGGACCAGGCAGATCTCTCGCCGACGTGGGCCGCGCCAGCGGTCGTCGACGATGGTCAGCTCGAACAGCTCGAGGGCCCGGTTGAACGCTCCTTCGCCGCGCTCCTCGTCAGCGGACTCCTTTGCGCGCGCGGCACGGGCGACCTCGGTGCCGAGGTTGCCCATCTGCTCCAGCAGGCTCATCCGCTCCCAACTCCCGTCCTGAAGTCCCTGGTGCATCCATCGGACGGTTGGGACGGTCACGGTGTCACCAACCGGTCGATGATCGAGGCGATCTCATCTCTCGCTCCCGTGTCGTCGACGGAGCGCGAGCGGTTTCCGTGTCGTGGGCGCAGGTTGATGATCGAGTCGAACTCCAGCCAGTCCGGCCCGTCGTACCGGGCAGGATAGAAATTGATTCCCCAGATATCCGCTTGCTGAGACCCGTCGTCAAGCAGCGCCGCCTCCAACTCCGCATGGAAGCGGGCACCTGCCGCCATGATCCCGCGACGCACGTCGACGACGGCCTTGACGAGGTCCCCATCCATGCGCGGGGTGAGTCTGGCCAGATCCGCGACCGAGATGTGCTCACGGATGATCATGATGTCCTCCCGTGGATCGAAATCGGCGGGAGTCGATGATCCCATTCGTCCCTTACCTGGCGATCAACGTGGGATCGGCGTCATGGGGGGTCGGCTCGCCGAGCATCCGGCACCCGTCCATGAAGTGGGACTGGGACGACGCCTTCTCCGTGGTCGTCACGCCGCGCCATTTGGCGGCGAAGGCGGCGGGAGTCAGGGTGGGCTGGGTGGTCACGCTGGCCTAACGAAGTCCACGGAGCTGCTTCAGGAGGCGCTTGATCGTCGTGGGGTTGTAGACCTCGCGCCGATCGGCTACCCGGACGATCAGGACGAGCAGGAGGTTATCCAACACCTGATAAAGCACGCGGTATTCGCCGACGGCGAGCCGCCAGATCCGTTCATCGCTGGTGCCGGACAGGAGCTTCGCGCCGTCCGGACGAGGATTGTCCGACAGTCCGTCGATCGCGCCGGCGACCTGCCTGCGACTGGTGACCGGGAGCTTCTCGAGTTGCCGTGCGGCGCTGGCGAGGAACTCGACCCGATAGGGGGATCCATCGCTCGGCCGGTCGTCCGCCGTCGTCATCTATTGACCGAGTCGGGTTCGCAATTCCTTCCAGGGAATCCGATCGGTGGGATCGGCGTCCGCCAGCGCAACCCGGGCCTCGGTTAGGTCGAGCTCGTCCTCGATCGCTTCGAGCAGGAGCACGTCCGACATCGGCACGATGGCGACCAGATCGCGGCCGCGACGCACCACCGTGACCCGTTCCTTGCCATAGGCGACCCGATTCACGACCTCGGCGAAGTCCTGCCGCGCTTCGCTCACTGTGATGCTGTTCGCCATGGCGTCTCTCCATCGTACGTAACGTACGCACCGTACGTCCCGAGGACACGCGTGTCAACAGTCGTCCCTGAAGGCGTGCTGCTCGCCCGTGGGATCGGCGTCGTGGGGGGTCGGCTCGCCGAGCATCCGGCACAGGTCGATGAAGTGCGACTGGGATCCGGCCTTCTCGGTGGTGGTGATGCCGCGCCACTTCGCGGCGAAGGCGGCGGGGGTCAGGGTGGGGTGGGTGGTCACGATATCTGTCCCCGCTGATCGACCCGGGCGTCCGCCGTGTCGCCGATCGTCCGCCGCAGGTCCTTCAGGAGCAGCACGAGGTGGAGCGGATCGGTCGGCGACTCCTGGAAGGCCGCACTAATCCGCCGATAGAAGGCGGCGGCGCCGGGTGTCTCGGCGTGGATGACGATGGCGCGAACGCCGACCTTCCCTGCGACCGACGCCGCTTGAAGGAGCGCGTCGCGAACAAGCTCCGACCCGACGCCCTGCCGCTGGACACCCAGGTCGACACCGAGCCGTGTCACGATGATGACCGGGATCGGGTAGCGGCCGATCCCCTTGATGAGTCGCGGCGGCACCTGTTCGTGGCTGACGGAACCGGCAGCCAGCGCGTAGTACCCGACCACCTCCCGGGTGCCACGCCGGCAGACGACATAGACCTTTGCGGTATCCGATTGGTGAGCCTGGAGCGCGTGACGGCGAAGCCAGAGTGTCTGTGCCTCGGACCCGCAGTCGAAGGCTGCGACGTCGTGGTCGGGCGCGAGGAGCTCGACCCGACCGTAGTCGGTCACTCCTCGCCGAGGATGCTCGGTTGGGCGAGGAAGGCCGCGAGGTCCGGGAACGACCGAGCCGGTCGGTCGAGCATCTCTACGAAGGCGTCCCATCGATCTTCGGGCAGGACGAACGCCGTCCGGTCGGCCAGCACCTCTCGAGCGGCTTGCGCAGCGTGGGTCAGAACGAAGGCGCTGACGCTCATGGAGACAGCGGCAGCGGCCTCGTCGAGCAGGCGGCGATCCGCCGCGTCGATCCGAAGCTCGAGTCGATGGGCCTTCCGCCGTGTCGTTCGCGTCAGCGTCATCTCTCTGGTCCATCCATGGTACGGACAATATCCGTACTCTATGGCGCCGTTGGTCATCCGTCAATGGGACGAGGCCTTCTCCGATCCTCGACGAGATGGCGCGCGCCCGACTTTCCATTTGCCATCCTGGCCAAGACTCGCGCGGCGTCGTCGTCCGTCAGCCCGTCGAGGTACGTGTCGGGGGCGATGATGGGTACACGGTGGGCCGAATGGCGGCTCATCGGTCCGGCCCGCGAACCAGCAAGCGTCGCCGCGGATCCCCGTCAGAGACCTAGCCCGTGGAGTTGAGGTCGCGCACCATCCGCTCCGCGACCGCACGTTCCGTCGGCGAGCCAGCGTTCAGGCCCGTGATCGTGCCCTCGATGTCCATGTCGCTGCGGTTCTGGCTGAGTTTGGCCTTGGCCTCGAGGCGCGTGATGCGGAGCTCGAGGCCGACGATGGCGCGGGCCTGGGTGCGGACGTAGTCGTCGGGCGCGTCGGAAAGGGCCCAGGGATCGTGTCGACCGGCCTCATGCCGCTCCACGAGCCTGCCGACGTGTGGGATCAGCCAGTCGGGGTCATGAACGGTCGTGATCGTGCCATGCGCCTGGACGGTGACGTAGTTCCAGGTCGGAACGACCTTGCCGGTCAGGCGCTTCTCCTCGTACCACGCCGGCGAGATGTAGGCGTCGGGACCGTTGACGATCGCGAGGGCCTCCCCTGCCCCATCGCCACCCGCTTCGATCGACGCCTCGATCTCGCGCCACAGCGGGTTCGCGCGCGCCAGATGCCCGCGGAGCGTGCCGTGTGGGCCGTCGGTGGGATCGAACAGCATCGGCAGGATGGACGTCCGGAACCCACTTGACCCGTGGGTGACCAGGGTCGCCGGTACGACGGCGCACAGCTCGGCGAGGAGAGCCGCGGGATCCTCCGCCTCGAACTTCCGGTGGGCCGGTTGGTACATGCGGCGACAGTACCCGCTATGCAGGCGCGGCGGCGTGGATATGCTCTACACATGGCTCGCTACGCGTTCAGCATCCACGTCGATGCGCCGCCTGAGCCGGTGTTCGCCTTGTGGACGAACCTCCAGCGCATGGGCGAATGGGTCGGTGGCGTGACCGGCGTGACGGATATCTCCGGGCCGGTGGATCGCGTGGGCACGACCTACATCGTCCACTTCGGGCCGGTCAAGAGTCCGACGGAGGTCCTCGAAGCTGAGCGGCCCAGCCGCTTCGCCACCCGATTCGGCAGCTGGATCCTGCGTGGCAGGTCCAGCGCGACGTTCGAGCCCGAAGGCGACGGGACGCGCCTGACACAGGCATTCGAGACGGTCGGACGGATCTCGGCGATCTCGTCCTGGCTGTTCTCGCGCGGCTCCTACGAGGGCAGCTTCCGCGGCGAGCTCGAGAAGTTCGGCAGGATCGCCGAACGCGAGGCCCAGGACTAGGACGCCGTCCACGTATAGGTCTATCTCGCCACGCGGTAGCGGAGGTAGACGACCCCCGAGCTGAAGGTGCGGGTCTCGACGAGCTCGAGATCCACCCGGCGCTCGCCCTGCGGAAAGTACGGGATGCCACCGCCGACCAGCACCGGGTAGACCATGAGCTGGTACTCGTCGATCAGACCCAACGCGGCCGCCTCGGCGGCGAGCGTCGCGCCGCCGATCGCGATGTCGCCCTCCCCCGGCTCGGCTCGCAACCGCTCGATCTCCTCCGCGAGGCCGCCGGAGGCCAGGCGGGCAGTGCCCTGCACCGCTGACAGCGTGGTGGAGAACACCACCTTCGGAAGCGGCTTCCACAGTGCGGTCCACTCGATCTCTGCGTCGTCGAGCGATGGATCCTGGTCGGCGGTCTCCCAGGACAGCATCGTCTGGTACAGCCGTCGTCCCATCAGGTGGACGCCGACCCCTCGGATCTCGTCGATCCAGAAACGAAAGACTTCCTCGTCGGGCGCCGTCCAGTCGAAGCCGCCGTCCGGCCCGACGATATATCCGTCAAGCGAGACGCCCATCGAGTAGGTCACGCTGCGCGTCACAAGTCCTCCTCGGTAAGCGGCCGGTGTCACTCTCCGACGCTGGCGAAGATCGCCCGCCCGGCCAGCCGATAGGTCAGAAGCGTCACGCCGGACGGCACCGTCCTCGACTCGACCAGCTCGAGGCTGTGCGTCTGGCCGCGCTCCGGGAAGAGCCGCAGCCCGTCGCCCACCACGACCGGGTAGAGCCGCAGGTTGAGCGTCGATCTGGCCAGTTTTCGATCTCAGCGACCACGGGCACCGGAGCGTAACATCCAGTCGCTTGCTCTCAGCTCGTTGGGAAGTCGTCGGCTGGGTTCCTGATCCGGTCGCGGACCCAGGCTCCCGAGGGTTTCAGGCTATCGCCGGCCCACGGCCCGTCCGGGCACGTGCCCGGCAGGAATGCTGCCCCGGAGCGCTCATCGTCCGAGAAGTTCCAGCTCGTCCAGCTGATCTTCCTGGCGGCCAGCAAGTCGAGGTAGGCCTGGGCGCTGTCGAAATCGTTCGCGCCGTCGCCGGTAGACTCCTGCGCGCCCCATTCGGTTACGAAGACGGGCAAGGCGTCGGCCGCCTCGGTGAGCGCATCGCGGTATTCCTGCCGATGGGTCGCCGCGTAGAAGTGGAACGTGTACATGACGTTCTCCCCGGCCACAGGGGCGGCGGCGACCTCAGCTGGCCCCCCGCCCTCGGAGACTCCGAACGACGACCATGCCGGCGTCCCGACGATGACGATTCCATTCGGCGCGCCCAGGCGGAGGACCGGCAGCATCTCCTCGGCGTAGGCCCTGATCGTGGCCCAGCTAACGCCGCTCGGCTCATTGGCAATCTCGTAGAGCAGGTTGGGCAGTCGTCCGTACCTGGTCGCCATATGGCCGAAATAGGCTTTTGCGCGCTCCATGTTGAAGGTCGGGTCGCCAGGGTCGAGCATGTGCCAGTCGAGCAGGACGTACAGGCCCCGCGCGATCAGCGCGTCGACGATCGTCTCGGCCTGTGCCGTGAAGGCATCCGGGTCGGTCTCATAGCCGTCTTCCTGCACGTACATCGAGACGCGCACGATGTCGGCACCCCAATCCAGGGCGAGAGCGTCCAGCGAGCTGTCGCTCACGCACGAGCCCCAGCCGTACCACTGCAGACCATGCGTGCTCATGCCTCGCAGCTGTATGGGTTGGTCGAACTGGTTGCAGAGCTGCGTCCCGCAAACGCGCAGCTGACCGTTGATCTCGACCGGGGTACCAACGGACTCGGGCCCGGCCGTCGCCGTCGCAATGCTGGCCGTGCCGCTAGTCGGCACAGCCGTGGCAACGCTGGCGGTCGGTGCATCGGTGACGATCGGTGCGCCGGTCGGGCGGGTCGGTTCACTGGTGCCTTCGCCCACGCCGGCAGTGCACCCGGCCACGAGCACGACGCCGATCAACAGTGACACGGCCGCAAACCGTCGCAGGGGTATTTCCCACTGGCTGGTCGTCCGCGTCACGACCGCACCGCCCTGGCCACGGCCCTGGGTCACGGCGCGGCCTGTACGGGGCCGAAGGCGGCAGGCACCGCCGTTAGCCACAAGGCAGTGCCCGACGAGTCGTCAGGATCTCCCCCGTACGATTCGAACGCGATGCGCGTCCCATCCGACGACCATGATGGCGCGCCGTCGTAGCCATCAAATCGGGTTACGGCAATTGGGTCGCCGGCGGCCAGACTGACGATGAACAGGTTTGCGAACTCCAGCGCCCCCTCATTCGAGCTGTATACGATCGACCGACCGTCCGGCGAAAACGAGGCATCGGTCTGGTCGCCCGGCTGGTGCGTCACGCGGCGGTGCTGGCGACCCCCCGGATCTGTCACCCAGATATCCCAGTCGCCCAGCTCGAGCTTCTGATACAGGATGAGATCGCCGCTGGGCGACCAGTTCGGCTGGCGGCAATCCTCATCGGGTTCGGTGAGCGTCGCGTACTTGCCGGTCGCCAGGTCGTAGGTCATGACGACGCCGTTATCTTCGGCGTCCAGGACATGGGTCTCGAAGACCGCCGACAACCCGTCCGGCGACAGGGTGGGCTCGTACGCGACGAGGCCCTCCCGCGTCGTCAGGCGGATCTCGTCGCCGGGGCCGCCGGCTGCGTCAATCACATAGATCTCGTCGTGCGGGTCGCGAGACGAGGAGAACACGATCCGGTCGGCGGCCGCGTTCCACGCTGAGCCTGGCAGATTCACATTGCCGCTACCGTCCGCAACGAGCTGGCGCAGTCCGCCGGAACCGGACTCGAAAATGTATAGATCGGCCGGTTCTCGGTTGTAACCAGCGCGAAAGCGCGTGAACACGATCGCCGCGTCGTCGGGTGACCAGGCCGGGTTTTGCAGGCTGCCCTCGAGCGGGATTGCCAGCTGGATGGCCCCGTCATCGCGCTCGTCGCCACTTGAAGGGAACGCCGGGGGAACGGCGACCTCCGCGGTGGCGGTGGCGAGTGCCGTGGGCGCAGGTTGCGTCGGCGTGCCGCCGGCCTCGAGCGTCGGTCGCGGCGAGGCACTCTCGAGCGTCGGTCGCGGCGAGGCGCTCGCCAGCGTTGGGGTCGGCTCGCGGTCCTCGTTTCCGGGCGCGATGGAGCCGCTGCATGCCGCCACTGTCACGAGAACGGCCATCAGCCTCCACGACCGACTCGCCGTGACGCATCGTCTGCCCCCGGCGCGCCCTTGGTTCAGATCGCGCTGGCGCCGATGACCAAGCCTGAGCCGATCGTTTCTCACCAAGGCCCTTGTTTGCCCGGGTGCCTTTGGAAAACGCCGCCAGACACGGATGGACGCCCGGCCAGCGCTACTCCTCGCGCCGGTGCGTCGCCGCCAGATTCCCGAGCGCCTGCGAGTCGAGCGCATCGTGGGGGACACTCGCAACGCGGCCCGGTGTGCGGGCCCACAGGGTGGCTGTTCGCTTGCCATGTAGGAGTCCAGCCCGCTCCCCTACCACGGCGCCCGGACCGATTTCGGCAACTTGGCGATCATCGACCTCGACCACGAAGATCCCGTCGAGGATCAGGAAGACCTCCGTGCTTGGCTCATTCTGCCTCACGAGGTTCTGGCCCTCGGCGATCGTGCGGATCTTCGGCTTCGCGCCGCTGCTCATGATCATGCCCGACAGCGACCGCTCGAGCGCCGACTCAACCGCGGCGACCACTGCCGGCGAATTCTGTTCGCCCCATGGTGTTCGATCGCCGAACGAGTCCTTGAACCACTTCCCAAAGTCGATCACGCCGGACTTCTGGACGAGCCGGCCCTCGCGGTCGTAGATCCAATGGCGCGGGAACGGGCTCGCCCCGACGAGCTCGTGACTCGAGCTGCCGTCGGCGTTGATCGTCAACGCGAGGGTCGTCCACGCGATCGACGGCCAGAACTGAACGAACGGCTTGTGCGGCACGGGCCGCGGTGTCGGCAGGCCCATGCGGCCGCCCACGGTCTGGACGAAGCGGGCCGATGACGGGCCGATCTCCGGCTCCACCTGGATGTCGGGCAGGTGAACGGCGGGAAACCGCAGGGCCGCCGGCCCCACCCGGACGGTCGTGGCACCGATGTGGCCTTGGCCGAGATGGCCGGCGTTAACGATCCGGCCATCGTCGACTTCGATGAACGCCCGGACCTCGTTCGCCTCGCGGAAGCGATCGCTCGTCCTGAGCTGCTCGAGATCCTCGAGTCGATCCGGTGGCGGCTCGTCGTAATGCGTGACGCCCAGCTCGAATGGGATCTTGGACGGGCCCGAAATCGCCTCCGACGGGATCCACGAGATGGCCGTAACGGACGACTCGAAACGCTGGCTAGTCACCGACGTTCACCTCATACAGGTCGTAGCTGGTTGGGCCCGTTGCGTGTTGATTATGGCGCGGCGAACCAGGCTCCGGATCGAACGGCATCGGAAGGATGGACGCGAGTCGTCCGTCGACCCAACGGTCACGCGCGTCGCCGGACCGGGCTAGCGAGCTCCGCCAGGAGCGCTGCTGGATCGGCGACCTCGAAGAAATGGTGGCTCGGCTGGTACATGGAGCGGGACGCTACCACGGTCCCGCGATGCACGCCCGTGTCAGAGTCGGAATCGGGGACCAATGCGGTGTCGATTCCTGTCTGCTCCAAAGCGAGGCTGACCTGATCGACGAATGAGGTGGGCTGCCGTCGACAGGCGTCTGTCTCAGCTGGCTGCCGTCGATAGCGATCCTTCCGTCACCTCGCCCTTGTGCGCGGCGAAGGCGGCCAGAACCTCCTCCTTCTCCTGCGCTGGCACCTTGAAGTGATCCAGGGACGCAGCGAGCTCGCCGGCCACGGCATCGAACGCGTCGGGAGAAATCTTCAGCGCGCGATGTGCTTCCTCAAGACTGACCGGATCGTGGCCCGGCTTGGTGCCGCGGTACTCGTACGGTCCACCCGAGACGTTGCACACCCACAGCGTGCGCATGAACTTGAGGCCCGGGAGCCGAGCCAGTTGATCCGTGTGCCATGCGCGAAGTTCAGGGTTGGAGGAGCCCCTCCCAGCAACCGCGTTATTGACGACGGCATCGCTGAAGTGATCGATCACAGCAGCGATGGCGAAGACACCACCTAGCCGCTCGTAAAGGCTTTGGTCCGGCACCGCACGTCCTCCTCGTCCCAGCGCATGGGTTCGAGCCTGCGGGATCGCAGACTGCCACCCACATGTCGAGATACGCGTTGCGGGCCCACTCGGTTTTCGGGACAACATCGCTTGACACGTTCCATATACAACCGTATGGTTGTATCCATGCAAGCCACCTTCGACGCCGACACCGCCTTTGCCGCACTGGCCGATGCCACGAGGCGCGATATCGTCCTGCGGGCACTCGGCGGGGACGAGGGCGTCGCCGAGCTGGCCCGCCACTACCCCATGAGTTTCGCGGCGGTGCAGAAGCACGTCGCGGTGCTGGAGCGCGCCGGCCTCATCACCAAGCAGCGCGACGGCCGCCGCAAGGTCGTGCGCACCAACATCGAGGGGCTCCGCCTGGCCCGCGGACTGCTCGACCAGTACGAGGCGCTGTGGCGCGGCCGCGTCGAGCGAATGACGGACCTCATCAGCAGCAGCGAGGAGACCAACGCATGACTGTCACCGCGGTTCGCAAGGACCCCGAGGCCCTAACGATGGTCCTGACCGCCGAGTTTGAGGCGTCGCCCGAGCGCGTGTGGGACCTGTGGGCGGACCCGCGGAAGCTCGAGCGCTGGTGGGGTCCCCCGACCTACCCGGCCACCTTCACCGCCCACGACCTGGCGCCCGGCAGTCACGTCGAGTACCACATGACCGGGCCAAGTGGCGACCAGCCGCGCGGTTTCTGGGACGTTGTCGAGGCCGATCCGCCGCGCCGGCTCGTCTTCGTGGACGGGTTCGCGAACGACGACGGCACGCCGAACGATGCCTTCCCGCGGAGCGAGGGGCGCGTGACGATCGAGCCGATCGGCGCCGGCCGCACCCGGATGTCCATCGAAAGCCACTTCCCGAGCACCGAGGCGATGGAGCAGGTGCTGGCGATGGGCATGGAAGAGGGCCTCACGCAGGCGGTCGGCCAGATCGACGCGATCCTTGCCGAGGATGCGGTGACCACAGGAGGGCCACGATGACCGAGCCGACGACGCACACTCTCGACGTGCCCGGCGCCGTCCTGACCTATGACGTCCGGAGGACCGACGCCTCGATCGCCCCCGCGCTGCTCCTGATCGGATCGCCGATGGGCGCCGGCGGGTTCGGCACCCTGGCCGGGCACTTCACCGATCGCACGGTGGTGACCTACGATCCCCGAGGGGTCGAGCGCAGCACGAAGGCCGATCCGGCCAGCCCATCCACGCCCCAGGAGCACGCCGACGACCTGCATCGGATCATCGGCTCGCTGGGCTTGGGCCCGGTGGACCTCTTCGCCAGCAGCGGCGGCGCGGTGAATGCGCTGGCCCTGGTAACCAGGCACCCCGAGCAGGTCCGGACACTCATCGCCCACGAGCCGCCGCTT
This sequence comes from Chloroflexota bacterium, assembly GCA_031401015.1. Taxonomy (GTDB): domain Bacteria; phylum Chloroflexota; class Limnocylindria; order Limnocylindrales; family CSP1-4; genus SPCO01. Next base: position 12,149 of record JANNQZ010000111.1, read on the forward strand.
GCCGCGATCCTGCCTGATCGCGAGGGCGCCCTGGCGGTGTGCCGCGCGATCGGCGAGACGTACAAGCGCAGCGGGTTCGGTGCGGGAATGGCGCATTTCATCGCGGTCGTCAGCCACCAGGGGCCGATGACCCTGGAGTTCGCGGGCCAGCCGGGTCCCGATCCGGCGATGTTCGGAATGCCCATCGAGGATGACGGGAACCGGACGGATGCGCTGCTCGCGCAGAACATCATCACCTGCACGCACTACGAGCCCGACTTCGACGCGCTACGGACGGCCTCGACCCGGATCGTGCTGGCTGCCGGCGCGGAGTCGGATGGCGAGCTGGCGCACCGCGGCGCGGAGG
>JANNQZ010000112.1:0-2121 GCA_031401015.1 Chloroflexota bacterium
TGACGATCGCCTTGGACACGACCGAGGCACCGTCGTGGGCCTTGACATACGTCGCGTCGAGGAACACGTACGGGAAGCGGGCGTGCGCCAGGGAGCGGTCGGCAAAGGTGGCCACCACCGCGTCGATCTCGGCGCAGATCCGGCTGACCTCACTCCTGCTGATCCCGGCGTCGATCCCCAGGGCGCGCACGAGATCGTCGACCTTGCGGGTGGACACGCCGTGGACGTACGCCTCCATGACGACCGCCCAGAGGGCCCGGTCGATCCGCCGGCGCGGCTCGAGGAGGGCTGGGAAGAACGAGCCCTCCCGGAATTTCGGGATGCGCAGCTCGACGTCGCCAGCCTTCGTACTGAGCAGGCGGCCTCGGGAGCCGTTGCGATGGGTCATGCGCTCGTCGGTCCGCTCGTATCGGCCGGCGCCGATCGCCTGGGCGGCTTCAAGCTCGATCAGCTCCTGGAGGACAAATGTCATGGCCTCGCGCATGACATCGACCGATCCACCGGCGCGGATGGCGTCGAGCAGCTCGGACAGGGCAGACTGTGACAGGGTCATCGGTGTCTCCTTACGTGATCCCGGCTAGGAACACGCTGAGAATCACACCGGTGGCCCCTCCACGCCTGGTGTCAGCGCAGGTCAGGAGCCTCGCTCAAATCCCACCACTCGGGGGGACACTCCTGAAGCCGCTCGAGCCGGAGCATTTCTCAGGATGCCGGCCTTCGCAGCATGTACCGCTCCGGCACGGGCCTGCGAAGCGTTTCACTCCCGACTCCCACGACGCTGTAGTCTCGTGCATCGTCGCGCGTGTTGGGGAGAGGCGGCCTCGCAACCGGAGAGCGCCAGCCGTTCCGGATTGCCACCCGGATCGCCGTCTGGTTGTACGGTAGCTCCATGGCCTCAGCCGAAGGACTAGCCGGACTTGCCGTCCGGGTGGCGGTCTCCGACGCCGACCTTGGCGCCCTGGCCGATCTCTTCTCAACGGTCACGCCGGACGATCCGACCACGCTCGATGAAATTCGCTGGGCGGACCGCACCTACCCGGGGATCCTTCGGCTCCTCGCCGAGCTGGATGGCCGGATCGTCGGGGCCGCGACGGTCGGGCGGATCTACATCTACCGGCCGGACCATCCGGATTTCTGGGCGTCGATCGTGGTCCCGCTCCCGGATCGACGGCGTGGTGTTGGAACTGCGCTGCTCGAAGCGGTCTCGGCGCAGGCTCGACGGGCCGGCAAGGCCGGGCTGCAGATGCGCGCCTGGGAGGCTCGTCCGGAGGGGATCGAATTCCTGGCCCACCGGGAGTTCGTGGAACTCGATCGGGCCCGGATGTTGCGCCTCGAACTGGCCGGTCTCATACCGCCCGACGTGCAGATGCCTGCAGGGGTCGAACTGACCAACCTTGCCGAACGACCGGATCTCGTGGCCGGCGTGCACCGGATGGCGCTCGAGACGTTCGCAGACATTCCCGGCGACGACCCGATGGCCGCCGGCGATCTCGCCGAGTTCCGGGCGCGCGACGTCGATCGACCGGGTATCCCGCCCGGCGCGTTCATGGTGGCGCTCGACCACGAGACCGGCGAAGTCGTCGGCTACGCCAGCTTGATCATGGTTCCGGGCTCCAGGACCCTGGCCTGGCACGACATGACCGCGGTTCTGCGGGTCTGGCGTGGGCGCGGAATCGCGATCGCTCTCAAGCGCGCAACGATTGCCTGGGCGATCCGGAATGGGTTGACCGCGCTCGAAACGGGCAACGATGAGGACAATGCATCGATGCGGGCGGTCAACGCGCGACTCGGATATCAGCCGACTCCGGACGAACTGGTGATGCGCGGCTCACTGGCGGGTCCAAGTGGTGCATCTGCGCAACACTAAGGGCGCACGATCCGTGCTTGGCTTCGCCTCGGTGTCGCGTAGCCGACAGGTTGAGTGTGCCGTGGATCATCGATGCAGCGACAGCCAGGACCTATGGTGGAGATCGAGGCGGTCCGACTGACGAGACATTGTTCCCCCGGCGGTGCCTGATCGTCGGACCGCCTCCGATCCACTCAGACCGGCTGGATGGACACGTATCGATCGTCCCAGATCATCTGTTGAGGAGCGTAGCGCCACGGCGTGAAGTAGCGCTT
>JANNQZ010000113.1:0-13769 GCA_031401015.1 Chloroflexota bacterium
GCCGGCGAACCATGTTGGCCCCCATCCGACCCAGACCGATGAACCCAAGATGCATGTCGTTCAGCGTCTCCTATGACTGATCGAGGGCGATGGCCAGGGCACGTTCCAGGGCCACCAGCCCGGCGTCCGGGTCGTCGCCGAGGTTGACCCGCAGGATCGGCGATTCGTGGGCCTCGATGGCCGCGAAATCGCCGTCGGCCTGGCCGTCGATCAGCTGGCCGAACGTGTATGGCCAGCCGGGGATCGGACGATCCGTCGGGTGACCGGAGGTGAGCTGGATGAACCAGCCGATGGGTGCGCCACCCTTGTGGAGCTGGCCGGTCGAGTGCAGGAAGCGCGGGCCATAGCCGGCCGTGGTTGCCTGGCGGGTCCGGTCCCGAAGCAGCTTGCGGATGCTGGCGATCGCCTCATCCCGGCCCGGTGTCGGCGCGATGAACGCCTGGAGACACAGATAGGCGTTCTCCGGGCGGCGGTCGAGGTGTCGGGCCAGTGCACCTGGGACTCCACCGTCGCCAGTGCCGTCGCGTCTCGCGACCCGCAGCGTTGCGTCGCCGTGGATGGTCAGCCCGTCTCCCGTGGCGATCGGCGCATGCGCCGCCGCAGCCTCGCTATCCCCGCGACCGTGACCGGCGAGCACGTCCCGGGTGAGCTGCTTGGCCTCTTCGACATTGGGCTGGTCAAACGGGTCGATGCCAAGGACCGCACCGGCGATCGCGGTGGCCACCTCCCAGCGGATGAACTCGGCGCCGAGATCGATGGGATCCGCGATCGTGATCCGGATGATCGGATGGCCGGCCGCTTCGAGCCCCCGGGTGAGGGCGTCCCGCTCGCGATTGCCGGCGCCATCGACACCTGCCAGCGCGAGCCGGACGAACGCCCGGTCCGATCCATAGGCCTCGACCTCCCCGAGGGGCTCGAGGTCCACGGGCACGATGCCGACGCCGTGCTTGCCCGTGCTCTCCGCGATCAGTTGCTCCGCCCAGGCCCCGAAGGACGAGATCGCGTCGTCGGTCAGGAACGTGAGCTTGTCGCGCCCGGCCTGCGCCAGGGTGCCCATCGCGATCCCAAGGCTCAAACCAGGGTTGGCGATCGGATCGGGCTCCCGACAGGCGCCGAGCATCGCGGAGGCGGACGCCAGCAGTGCGTCGAGGTCGAGACCGATCAGCGACGCCGGCACGAGCCCGACATAACTCAGTGCGGCGTAGCGGCCGCCGATGTCGGGTGGGTTGAGGAAGATCTCGCGGAAGTCGTCATGGTGCGCGATTGCCTCGACGCTCTTGCCCGGATCGGTGATCGCCGCAATGAAGGCGCCAGGTGTCTCATAGGTATGGTGTCCGACCGCGTCCAGGGCCGCGTGGGTGCGAGCCCAGGTGTCGGCGAGGAAGGCATTCGGCTCCGTCGTCGTGCCCGATTTTGACGCGATCAGCACGAGCGTCTTGAGGGGATCGAGGTCATCGAAGGTCGCGGCCACGTGGGCCGGGTCGGTGGAGTCCAGGATCCGCAGCGCAGGATATCCGTCCTGCGAGCCAAACGTGCGGTGCAGGACGTCCGGGGCGAGGCTGCTGCCGCCCATCCCGGCGACCACGACCGTCGTGTAGCCCTCGTCGACGATCGCGTCGCCAAAGCCCTCGAGCGCGGCGGTCCGGTCGGCGAAGTGGCCCGGCACGTCCAGCCAGCCAAGCCGATCGGCGATCGTGGCGCCGACCCGCTCGTCCGCCGACCAGAGCGTCACGTCGCGATCGAACAGGCGGGTCGCCCAGCCTTCGGTCCGGGCCTGTTCGACCGTGGCCTCGTAGGCACGTTCGCCGTCACCCAAGCTGAATCGCGCAACGGTCGTGGTCGGGGCGGGTTCCGTCATCGTGACCTCCGGAGACTAGTGCCGGGTCGGGAACCTGCTGTTACAGGTCGAAGCCGGGGGGCCTGATCGCAGCCCACCGCGTGCTCATGGTACGCCGCCGGTCCTGTCCGCCGAGCGAGTCAGGCGTCCTTGACGGGAGCCAGCCCGGGAGCCAGCGCCTTCAGCGCCTCGATCGTTCCGGTCCCGTTCAGTTCGCCCATGCCGCTCGATGTCGTTCGCAATGACGTTGTTCACGCTCGCCACACGGGGCGGGCCTCCGCATAACCTCGCCATGGGAATACCACGAAGGCAAGTTCGGGCAGATCCGCCAGCACTCGGGCGACGCAGGCGGGAAATCCTGACCCGGTTGAGCTTGGATCCGGGTTGACGACCGGGCCGACCGGCGTCCGCGACTCCGGATCAGTCTGTGCAGGTTGTCATGCGGATGGCGTGGACGTTGTCGAAACGTCAACAACGCGTCCAGGGATCACCGCCAGGCCGACCTTCAGGGACCGCATCAGGCCTCTGTCCGCTCGGCCGCTTCGATCGCGAGTACCTTGCCCAGGCGACGCCGATGCCGCGATTCGCCGCTGAAGGTGGCCGCGAGGAACGCCACGGCGCACTCGAACGCAGGCTCTGGCCCGATCACCCGGGCGCCCAGGGTCAGGACGTTCATGTCGTCGTGCTCCACGCCTTGATGCGCGGAATACGTGTCGTGGCAGACCGCAGACCGGATGCCGCGCATCTTGTTGGCGGCCACGCTGGCACCGACTCCGGAGCCGCAGATCAGAATTCCGCGGTCTGCCTCGCCGCGCCCGATGGCCTGGCCCAGGCGCTGGGCGAAGTCCGGGTAGTCATCGGTCGGGTCTGAGCCGTCACCTCCGAGATCGACAAGGTCGTGGCCCAGGCCGGCGCGGGCAAGCCGGCCCAACAGCTCAGCCTTGAGCGCGGCCCCGGCATGATCCGCGGCAAACGCGATGCGCATCAGACTGAAGCCAGGATCTGGACTGGATACCCACGCCCATCCAGGTCGGTGTCCGTCGAGAGGACCAGATCGGCGCCACTGGTGTCGGCCGTCGCGAGGACGAGGGCATCCGGCAGCCGAAGCGAGCGGCCGTATCGAGCACGTAGGCGAGCCGCCATGGCCGCGATGGGTCGATCGATCGCGACGATGTCGGCCGGCAGGGCATCGACGATACCGTCGACGGCAAGGACCATGTCAGGTCCGAGGACGGACGGACGGACCAGGGCCTCCGAATAGGCCGAGGCGGGCAGGAGAAGTCGGTCGCCGCGTCCCCTCGCGATGGCAATCGCCGCCAGTGCCACCTCGTGGTGGGCGTCACGGCGCTCCAGGAGGGCGATCACGACACCGGCGTCAAGGACGACTACGCCCATTCGTCCCGCAGCTCGTCGAGATAGTTCGGCGGGTAGACCCCATCGAAGACTCCGAGGAACCTGGTGAGGGGATCTTCCTCACGGCGTAGCACGATCTCGCCGTTGACCCTGGCTTCCACGACCAGGCTGTCTCCCGGCCGTACGCCGGCGATCGTCAACACGTCAACCGGGAGGGTGACCTGGTTCTTGCTGCTGACTCGGGTGAACCCTTTGCGGCGACGGCGTTTCTTTACTTCCTCGATCATGAGTCAAGGTTACCGGGCCGCGCCTCCGGGCGCAAGTGTCGGAGCTCCATTCAATCCCGGGCGATCTGGTGGCCGAAGTGGCCGCCGTCGAGGGTCGTGATCCGGCCGTGGAGGCCCTCGCGAACGACACGCCGTCCGATGTCCGCGACCCGTTCCGCCGTGAACCCGAACTTCTCGAAGATGATGCCGGCGGGGGCCGATGCGCCGAAGTGGTCGAGCCCGATGATGGCGCCCTGGTCGCCGACCCAGCGCTCCCAGCCGAGCGAGACGCCGATCTCCACCCCGACACGTTTTCGGACCTGCGGCGGCAGGACGCTGTCGCGATACGCTGCGTCCTGGGCATCGAACGCCTCCCAGCAGGGGAGTGAGACGAGGCGGGTCGGGATCCCGTCCGCTTCGAGCGTTGTCGCGGCGGTGAACGCGAGTTGCAGTTCCGAGCCCGTGGCGATCAGGATCAGCTGCGGCCCGCCGCTGCCCGAAGCCTCGCGCAGGATGTAGCCACCGCGTCGCACGCCGTCGCGCGCGAGTCGATCCGTGTCCGGCAGGGTCGGGAGCTTCTGGCGGGTCAGGGCGAGGGCGACCGGGCCGCCACGCCGTTCCACGGCCAGCGCCCACGCCGCCGCTGTCTCGTTGGCATCACCCGGTCGGATAAACCACAGGTTGGGGATGGCCCGAAGGGCGGCGTACTGTTCGACCGGCTGGTGAGTCGGCCCGTCTTCGCCCAGACCCACGGAGTCATGCGTCCAGACGTGGATGACATGAAGCCCGACGAGCGCCGAAAGACGGACGGAGCCGCGCATGTAATCCGAAAAGGTGAGGAACGTAGCGTCATACGGGATGAACCCCCCGTGATAGGCGATCCCGTTGGCGATCCCGCCCATGGCGTGCTCGCGGACCCCAAAGCGGAGGTTGCGACCCGATTCTGCGGCACTGAAGTTCGCGGCACCCTTGACGTCCGTGAGGTTCGATTCGGACAAGTCCGCGGCACCGCCGAACAGCTCGGGCACGGGCCCGGCCAGCGCCTGGATCGCATCCTGGGAGGCATTCCTGGTGGCCACCTCGGATCCCGTTTCGTAGACCTTCAGCTCGGCGTCCCAACCTTCGGCCAGTCGGCCGGCGATGCGTCGCGAGAACTCGGCCGCGAGATCGGGGTGCGCGGCAGCATAGGCGGCAACGCGCGACTCCCAACCGGCGACGAGTTCCTCGCCGGCCGGGTCGGCCGAGCGGAACAGGCGCGCGGCCTCGTCCGGCACGAAGAAGGTCCGCTCGGGATCCCAGCCGTAGGCTTCCTTGGTCAGGCGAACCTCGTCCGGCCCCAGGGGCGCACCGTGGGCCTTCTGCGAATCTTGCCTGTTCGGGCTGCCAAAGCCGATGTGCGTGTGGATGGCGATCAGGCTCGGTCGCTGATCTGCCTGGGCATCCCTGATCGCGGCCTCGATTACGGCGACGTCATTGCCATCGGCCACCACCACCGTGTGCCAGCCGTAGGCTTCGAAGCGGGCGATCCGATCTTCCGACCAGGCCATCGACGTCGGCCCATCGAGCTGGATCCCGTTGTCGTCGTACAAGACGATGAGCTTGCCGAGGCACAGGTGGCCAGCCAGCGAGGCCGCCTCGGATGCGATCCCTTCCTGGAGGTCACCGTCGCTCGCGAGGACGTACGTCCGATGGTCAACGACCGTGTGCCCCTCACGATTGAATTCGTGCGCCAGCCGTCGCTCAGCGATCGCCATGCCCACGGCGTTGGCGAATCCCTGGCCGAGCGGCCCGGTTGTGGCTTCAACACCGGGCGTCAGGCCGTGTTCCGGATGTCCCGGTGTCCGCGATCCCCACTGGCGGAACGACTTGAGGTCATCGAGCGTGACGTCATAGCCGGTCAGGTGGAGCAACGAGTAGAGGAGCATCGAGGCATGCCCGGCGCTCAGCACGAACCGGTCGCGGTCGGGCCAGTCCGGATGCGTCGGGGCGTGACGGAGGAACCGCGTCCACAGCGCGTAGGTCATGGCCGCGGCGCCCATCGGTGCTCCGGGGTGCCCGGAGTTGGCCGCCTGGACGCCGTCGATCGACAGCGTCCGGATGGTGTTGATGGCCAGGCGATCGATGTCAGGATTGACGGTGGTCATGCGGGTCACTCTGGGGGACGCTGTCCAACGGTCGCCATTGTAGGTGCGCAGATCGGCCGGCCGGGCGGTTGTGCGGGCCGCATCGCGCGGGCAATTCCCCGCGTCTACCATCAGGCGATGGTCCCACCCCGACCCGCCCGACACGTCGGCCCTGAGCCAACCATCGTGGTCCTTGGTGACCTCGTGCTTGACGTCGTGCTGGCCCCGATCATCGACATTGCCGTCGGCACCGACGTTCCCGGACGCGTGCGGCTGGTCCAGGGGGGTTCGGCGGCCACGACCGCGCGCTGGCTGGGGCGCCTCGGCGCGCGCAGCAGCCTGATCGCCGCGATCGGCCGGGATGGCAGCGGTCGTGCGTTGGTCCGCGCGATGGAGGCAGACGGTGTGGCGATGCGGGTCATCCGCGTCGCTGGCGCCCGTACCGGTCGGATCGGGATCCTGGTCACGCCTGACGGTGAACGCAGTTTCGTGACGGATCGAGGCGCGGCCTACTCGCTCCAACCGGGGGACCTGAAGGCCGCGTGGTTCGCGGGCGCTCAGGCCCTCCACCTGCCGATCTACTCGCTGCTTGATGCGCCATTGGGAGATGCTGGCCGGCGCGCGATCGAACTCGCCCGCGACGCGGGCGCGATCATCAGCACGGACCTGGCGTCCATCGGACCCCTCATGGCCCGTGGTCGCCGCTTTGCCCTTGACCTGATCGAACAAGTCGCGCCGGACATCCTGTTTACCACCGCATCAGAGTCGGAGGCGCTCCTTGGCGGCCCTGGGGTGGAGCGGCTGCTCGACTTCGCCGAAGTCGCCGTGGTCAAGCGCGGATCCCGGGGCGCCACGGCCATGACGAGGGGGACAGGTCGGCCGCTGCGCCTCGAGGTCGGGACCGCGGTGCTGGCCGTCGCCGACACCACCGGTGCCGGGGACGCCTTCGACGCCGGCTTCCTGCACGGCTGGTTCACGGCCCGGCGTGCCGGCCGATCGCTTGCCGCCTCGCTCCGATCGGCGACGGTCAGAGGCCATCGAACGGCGGCCCGTCACCTGACGACGTCGCGTCCCGAAGTGCGGTTCGGGACCCCGTTCTGAGGCTAGGCCAGGTGGCGATCGAACCAGTCGAGCATGCGGGTCATCCGGTCGATCCGGCGGTCGGGACGGCCGCTCGAGGAGAACACGTGCGACTCCTCCGGATAAAGGACATATTCGACCTCCCGCCCGAGGTGGCGCAGCGCGATGAAGAGCTGCTCGTTGTCCTGCGCCGGGCAACGCAGATCCGCTTCGGCCTGAAACATCAACAGCGGGGTCCGGATGGACATGACGTGGCGGAGCGGTGACTGGCGCCACAGCCGCTCGATCCCCGCGGGGCTGAACGGGTCGCCGAGCAGCGCGGCACGGTCGTACTCGGGCCCGGAGTCGGAGTTCGCCCACCCCGAGATCTGGTTGGTGACGCCGTTCTCGGAAACGGCGGCCCTGTAGCGGTCCGACGTCCCGATCAGCCAGTGGACCATGAACCCACCGTAACTGAGGCCCAGGACGCCAAGTCGCGTTGGGTCGGCGAGGCCAAGACCGACGACGTGATCGAGTGCCGCATGGACGTCGGTGGCGTCCACTCCGCCCCAGTCGCCAAGTTGCGGCCTGATCCAGTCTCGTCCGTAGCTCGTGGATCCACGGATGTTTGGGAGGAGGACTCGATAGCCGCGGGCGACCAGCAGGGCGACCTCCACGTGGGGCGCCGGTGCCCATGCGCCGAGTGGCCCGCCGTGGACGTCGACCACGGTGGGGAGCGATACATCCCCGGAGCCTGGTGGCGACGCGACCCAGGTCTCGATCGGACCGCCCGGACCCGGTGCATCGAAGCGGCGCATCTCGGGCTTGGGATGCCGTTGCTGCCAGGCTGAACCGAGCGTCGAGCGGGTTCGCCAGCGGGGCCGGCCACCCGCCGCGCTCGCGCTGAGCGTCATCAGCTCCATCGCCCTCGTCCCGAGCGTCCCGAGCACCGCAATCGTGCCGGTCGCAGAGACACCCAACGCATGGCTGGTCGCATCGGACCAGGGCCCGGGCGCGTCGCGTGGCGAGGCAACCGGGGCACTGCGGGCCGCTCCGGTTGCCGGATCGAGTTCGAAGCGAACGGGGTGGGAGCGGCCGCGATCGGTGAGCGTGGTCACGATTGTGCCGGGATCAAGCCAGTACGGTCCCGGCCGGCCCGCGACCATCCAGCCGTTAAGGTCCGTATCCGACCAGTTCCCGACAGGGCGATCCAGGTCAGGCGCCAGCGCCCAGGGAGTCGCAGACCCGTCCGAAGGGCCGACCAGGAGCGTCGGGCTGATGTCGTCGAGCGGAGCAGGCTGGAGCACCCCGATGGCCGCCAGCCATCGACCGTCGGGCGACCAGGCCGGGTGATTCGCGAAGCCTCCGGCCGCCAGGATCTCGCGAGGGACAGGGGACGACGGCCCGCCGGATGATGAGCGCCCCTGGACCGGCTCCGGTGCGCCCACGTCCACTGCCCAGATCGTCCGTCGCGGATGCAGGTCCGCGTCCGCACGTGGGTCCGCCGTGAACGCGACCGAACGACCATCTGGCGACCAGGCGATATCTGAGGCGCCCCAATCTCCGGCCGTGACCTGGCGAGCCACTGCGTCCCACGGGGCCTCAACGACGAACAGGTGGGACCAGCGGTCCTTGTGGCCCTCGCCATCCCAGCGCCAGTCGAGCCGGTGGATGTGGCGGGCCAATGGCGATTCGGCGTCCTGCGCGACGGCATCTGCGCGACCGCCACGTCGCCGCGAACCGGCATCCACTGGCGGCACCCGCCCGACCAGGAACCGCGGCGGATCCACCTCCGCGGTGAACGCCAGCCGTCGGCCGTCTGGGGACCAGGCGATCTCCGCGACTGAGCCGTAACCGTGGCGTCTCAGGATCTGCTCGCGTCCGGTGCGCAGGTCCATGACGACCGCCAATGACGGTCTTTCGGGCTGCGTGGGATCGCGACGCACGAATGCCAGGCGACCACCATCCGGGGACAGCCGTGGCCAGCCGTCGCGGACGATCCCACGGGTCAGTTGCTCGGGTTTGGCGGGCCGGGAAGCGGGCGCAGGATTCAGCCCGATCGAGTAGAGATGGCTCAGGTACCGATTGCGGCGGATCGATCGCCGGGCCACGACCGCGAGACACCCGTCGAGCGCGAGGTCCAGCTCCTCGACCACGACTTGTCGGCGGATGTCCGAGGGCGTCATCGTGCGTTGGGCTGCCATGAGCAACAGCCTAGTCCCGGCGCTAGGCTTGCCACGTGCTTGTTCCGCTTGACGTCACCGGCCGCCTTGTCCTTGCTCCGGCCGTCGCCGCGGCACTCGCGAATGGCGCGCCGGTCGTCGCCCTCGAATCGACGCTGATCAGCCACGGCCTGCCGTACCCACTCAATCTCGAGGTCGCCCTCGACTCCGAGGCGGCGGTCCGAGCCGAGGGGGCCGTGCCGGCGACGGTGGCCATCCGGGACGGACGGATCCTGGTTGGGCTTGACCGCCCGCAACTCGATGCCCTCGCCACCGCGCCTGCGGGCTCGGTTCGCAAGGCGGCGCGACCGAGCCTGGCGATTGCGCTCGTGTCGGGCGGCTGGGCGGCCACGACCGTGTCGGCCACGATGATCGCGGCGCACGCCGCCGGGATCCGCGTGTTTGCGACCGGTGGCATCGGCGGCGTCCATCGTGGAGCGCTCGGCGGCTCCTTCGCCGCCGGGTCCGGGCTCGACCCCGCCGGGTCAGGGCCCAGCGGCGCCGCGCCGACCTTCGATATCTCGTCGGACCTCGATGAACTGGCCCGGACGCCGATGGCGATCGTGTGTGCTGGTCCCAAGGCCATCCTGGACGTCGCGGCCACGATCGAATACCTCGAGACGCGTGGCGTTCCGGTCGTCGCGATCGGGCAGCCCGAGATCCCCGGATTCTTTGCCCGCTCGGCGGGGATCACGGCGCCGGCCAGTGTGGCGGACATCGCGGCTGCCGCGGACCTGGTGCGAACCCATCTCGGACTCGGGCTCGGCACCGGCGTGTTGGTGTGCGTGCCCGTGCCTGGCTCCGAGGCCCTGCCCCAGGAGATGGCCCGGGCGGCGGTGTCGCGGGCCGTCCGCGAAGCCCATGCCGCAGCGGTTCACGGACCGGAACTCACCCCGTGGCTCCTTGCCCGGATCGCCGCCCTGACTGAGGGTGCCTCGACTCGGGCCAATCGGGCGCTGATCGTGAATGATGCCCGGGTCGCCGGTGAGCTGGCGGTTCGTCTGACGGCCGGCTGACGCCCCGGGAGAATCGCGGATCCGGGATCGCGACGGGTTATCTACGCCCGCTGGCTCGCTGCTACACTCACCGGAACCGGACGACCGGCTCCCGATCGAGGAGGGGCGCCAGCAAGATGCGGATCTACGAGGGAAGCCCGCGCCAGGACTTCGAAGAGGTCTTTCGTTCGATGGGGGCGTTCATCGACGAGCGCGGCATGCGCGACGTCCTGCTCCTCGAAGCGCCCGATGGCTACATCGTCCAGGGGCTGGTGACCAGCGGGGCCACCGGCGGCGCCTGGTCGGAGTCGCTCGGCGCCCAGACAAAGGAGACGCTGACCTTCCTCGACGATGACATTGCCAGGTTCATGGAGGAAGCCTCCGCCCGGCGCGGCCGCACGCAACCCGCACAACCCCACCTTGCCGGCCGCTACGAGACCGCCTTTCGCGTCATCGGGCGATATATGGATGAGCAGAAGCCGCGCGATGTCTTCTTCTTCGAGCAGGACGGGGCGTTTGTCGTCCGCATGCTCACGAGCCACCAGGCCGGGCCACGGCACGAACTCGCGGAATTCACGGCCGATGATGTCAGCAGTCTGGTCGCTCGCGGACCTGGCCTGCGTCAGCCGGCCACGGCCATGACGGGCACGCCCCCGGTCGAGACATCGCGTTGATGCGGGGCCATAGCCAATCGAAACATGGAGGTACGCCATGAAAGCGCTCAAGACCGTCGCCGTTGCCCTGGGGGTGACCCTGGCCGCGCTGATCGTCATCCCGCTCGCGGTCCTGGCCGGCCTGTTCGTCTGGCTCAAGTTGACCGAAGAGGCTGACGAAGAGGTGCTCGAGCTCGAGCAGGACACAACCGCCTGAGCTCTCGCGACCCAGTCACCGGTTCGACCCAGACGCCCGCCACATCGGCGGGCGTCGCGCTGTCCGCCACCGCGGCGGACCGACGCCTGGCTGAACTCGGGATCCTGGTGATCATGGTGTTCTGGGCGGGCAACTTCATCGTGGTCAAGGGAGCGATCGCGATCCTGCCGCCGGTGGGCTTCACGTTCTTGCGCTATTGCATGGCCGCCGTCACCCTGGTCGCCCTCCTGCGCTGGCGCGAGGGCGCCATTCGCCTGCCTCGTGGCGATGTGCTTCGAATCGCCATCCTGGGCGTCGTCGGCTTCGGGTTCTACCAGATCCTGTGGCCGGTTGCGCTGCAATCCATCCCGGCGGGAGACTCGGCGCTGCTCATCGCGACCACGCCAGTGTTCACCGCGCTCCTCGCGGTAGCGGTCGGCGCCGACGAACTGAACCCAGTCAAGCTGGTCGGGGTGTTCATCTCGCTCATTGGCGTCACGTTCATCGTTGGTGCCGACGCCGGCCTCAACCTCGGGGCATCACTCGGTGGCGACCTGCTGACCCTTGGCGCGGCCCTGTGCTGGGCCATCTACTCCGTCTTTGGGGCCGCCGTCCTGCGGCGTCACTCACCGCTGGCCACCACGACGTGGGCCATCGTCGCCGGCACCCTGTTCATCGCACCAATCGGGCTGGCGCAGCTGGCAACCGCGGACCTGTCGGGGTTCGGCTGGCCGGTGGTCCTGGCGATCCTCTACTCGGGGACGGTTGGCGCAGGATTCGCGAACGTGGTCGTGTTTCATGGCGTGAAGCTGCTTGGCCCGACACGGGTCGTGGCATTCCAGGCGCTGGTGCCCGCGCTCGCGGTTGTGCTGGCGGCGATCTTTCTGGCTGAGGCGATCCGGCCGGTCCAGGTGGTCGGCGGCATCGTCATCGTGGCTGGTGTCGCGATTGTGCGTCGGGGCGCCTGGCCACGACGACCCTTCACGCGTGTGCTGCAGACGCGTTCACCCAATGACCGCTGACGGCACCGCCGCTCCTGTCCAGCCGATGCTCCCCGGCGAGCCGCCGCTGGCGATCCTGGTCGACTACGACGGGACGATTGCGCTCACCGACGTCTCCGACACGGTCATGGCCGAGCATGTCCCGGCGATCTGGGAATCCGAGGCGGCCGCCTACGACGCCGGGCTGATGGGCTCGCGGCGGCTGATGGAGATCGAGATGACCCTGGTCGATGCGCCCGGGGAAGCGCTCCTGGCCACCGCCGCCGCCCAGCCACATGACCCCGGCTTCGTGCCGTTCGTGCGACGTGCCCAGGCAGCCGGCGTGGTGGTCGAGGTCGTCTCGGACGGGTTCGGCTTCTTCATCGAGCCAGCGCTGGCGGCGCTCGGGGTGGGTGAGCTGCCGGTGATCAGCGCCCGCACGACTTTTGAGGGGCGGCGCGCCAGGATCGCCTTCCCGAACGGCCACCCGACTTGCCTGGTCTGCGGGACGTGCAAGCGGAACCGGGTGCTCGCCCACCAAGCCGTCGGGCGCACCGTGGCCTTCATTGGTGACGGGGAGAGCGATCGATATGCCGCCGGTTACAGCGACATCGTGTGGGCCAAGCGATCGCTGGTCCGGATCTGCCGGGAGGCGGGCTGGCCGTTCCGGCGCTGGACTGAGTTCAGCGAGATCGACGCGTGGCTGGCGGACGCATTGGCGGCCTGGCGCGCCGATCCGGCCAGCCTCGCCGGCCCTCGCCCTCGCCCATTCTTCTGCGGCCCGGAAGCCTGGGCCGGCGGCCTGAGCGATCCGCCACCGGGAGCCTGGCCGCCAGGTCGTTGAGCGTCAGGCGAGGAGGTTGATGTCTCCGATCATGCCGGCGACGCCACGTTCGGTGAGGTAGATCCCGGCGGGAGTGAGCGGCCCGCCGGCCGATTCGCGCCCCGGGCGCTCTTCCGGTAGCATTCGAAAAACCCCCGGAGGACCCGACCCATGGCGAAGTATGTCTTTGTGACCGGAGGCGTGACCTCCTCTCTGGGCAAGGGCATCACGGCCGCCAGCATCGGCCGGCTGCTCAAGGCACGCGGCCTGCGGGTTTCGATCCTGAAGCTGGATCCCTATATCAACGTGGATCCGGGCACGATGTCGCCCTACCAGCACGGCGAGGTCTTTGTCACGGACGACGGCGCCGAGACGGACCTGGACCTCGGCCACTACGAGCGGTTCATCGACGAGAACCTCAGCCAGTTGTCCAACGTCACGACCGGGCGGATCTACCAGGCGGTGATCGCCAAGGAGCGCCGCGGCGACTATCTCGGCGGCACCGTCCAGGTGATTCCGCACATCACCAACGAAATCAAGGAGCGAATCGGACGGGTCGCGCGCGATGGCGATCCCGACGTCGTGATCGTTGAGGTCGGCGGGACCGTCGGCGACATCGAATCGTTGCCGTTCCTTGAAGCGATCCGCCAGATGCGCAAGGACGTCGGCCGGGCCAACGTCCTGTACGTCCACGTCACCTTGCTCCCGGCCCTCGCGGCCACCGGCGAGCTCAAGACCAAGCCGACCCAGCATTCGGTCAAGGAGCTGCGCGGGATCGGCATCCAGCCCGACGTGATCGTCTTGCG
This sequence comes from Chloroflexota bacterium, assembly GCA_031401015.1. Taxonomy (GTDB): domain Bacteria; phylum Chloroflexota; class Limnocylindria; order Limnocylindrales; family CSP1-4; genus SPCO01. The sequence goes on from JANNQZ010000113.1 coordinate 13,314, forward strand.
CTCGGACCACCCGGTCAGCGCCGAGATCCGCGAAAAGATCGCGCTGTTCACGGATGTCGCCACCGAAGCGGTGATCCCGGCCGTGACGGCGGACACGATCTATGAAGTGCCGCTCATGTTCGAGGCGGCCGGCCTCGGGCGTCGGGTCATGCTCGAGCTGGGTCTCGGCGATCCCGACGCGATCCCTGACCTGGCGTCTTGGCGGGCACTGGTCGCCCGGATCAAGGCCCCCAAGCCGGTCCTTGAGATCGCCCTGGTCGGCAAGTACATCGAGCTGCCCGACGCCTATCTGTCGGTCACCGAGGCGCTCCGCCACGCGGCATGGGCGCACGGAGTCGATGCGAAAGTGCGCTGGGTCGACTCAGAGGCACTCACCCGCGACAACGTCGCCGAACGGTTGGCGGGCGCCGCCGGGATCCTCGTGCCGGGCGGGTTCGGCCACCGCGGCATCGAGGG
>JANNQZ010000114.1:0-1949 GCA_031401015.1 Chloroflexota bacterium
ATTCGTTGTGTCGATCTCGATGAGCTGCTGGAGACCGCCGAGCTGGTCGAGGGCGTCCGACGAACGGGTCGGCGAGTGGGCCGCGGCCGGACCGGCGTGGTCACGGTCTCGACCGGCGAGGGCTCGCTGATCGCCGACCTCGCGCCCATGACCGGCGTGGACCTGCCACCGATCCCGCCGACCGCGCGTGAGCAGATCATGGCCGCCTTGCCAACGATGGGGTACGTCGGCAACCCGCTCGATCCATGGGGTGCCGCGGATCCGGCCATCGCGTACGGGGCCGCCTTCGAAGCCATGGCCGCCTCTGGTGCGTACGACATCCTCGTCCTCGTCCACGACTTCCCGTACCGCTCCGCACCGGCCGAGGTGGCGACGGCCAATGACGTGACGTACTGCCTCCTGGCGGCGACACGCGATCGGGCGGAGATCCTGCCGGTCTACGTCTCGCTGACCTCGGGCGAGCCGCCGCCGGAGACCAAGGCCGTGCTGGACGGGGAGGGCAGTGGTGCCCCGCTGTTGCGCGGGGCGATGGAGGCGTTTCGGGCGGTCGCGAGCGTGGCGCGCTGGGAGCGCTGGCGAGCTCGGCGGTTGACGGATGGGCCGTGGCGTCCGGCGTGGTCGGCGCTTGCGGCGGATCGGATCTCCTATGGCGCCGAAGCGGGCGCCGAAGCCCCGGAGCGGGCGGCCCAGGCGAGCCTGAGCGGTGAAGCGAGCGTGAGCGGCCAGGCAAGCGTGAACGGCCAGGCGAGCGTCGCGACGGCCCCGACGCGGCCAGGGTCCCTGTCGCTGTCCGAGTTCGACAGCCTCGCGCTCCTCCGGACTGCCGGACTTGCGGTGATCGACGCCGTGCGCGTCCCCGATGGCACTGCCGCCGTCGACGCAGCGGCGCGGATCGGCGGCCCGGTGGCGCTCAAGCTCGATGCCATCGGGCTGGCCCACAAGAGCGACCTTGGCGGTGTCGCCCTGGGGCTCAGCGACCCGGCGGCGGTGCTCGGGGCTGCGGGCGCTCTGCTGGAGCTCGGGCGCCGGCACGGTCTCACCGTCCGGGGGCTGCTCGTGGAACCGATGGCGAGATCCGGTGTCGAGCTGATCCTGGGGATGCGGCGCGACCCACAGTTCGGGCCGGTGGTCGTCGTCGGGTTCGGTGGCATCCTGACCGAAGTGCTCGACGACGTGGCCATCCGGCTCGCCCCGCTGGGCCCGTCGGCCGCCGTGGCGATGCTCGACGATCTGCGCGGCGTGCGTGTCCTTCGGGGCATTCGTGGCCGTCCGCCAATCGATCGCGCGGCCGTCGCGTCCATGCTCGTCGCGCTCGGTCGCCTCGCGGTCGAGCGCCCCGACGTGCTGGAAGTGGACATGAACCCCGTCATCGCGACGGAGGCGGGAGCGCTCGCCGTGGATGCGCTGGTCGTACTGGAGGGAGCCGAGTCGTGACCACACATGCCGAGGGGATCCTGCTGACCGAGTCGACGTCGTGGGGCGTTCGCCTGACCCTGAACCGCCCCGCCAAGCTCAATGCCATCAGCCACGACCTGCGTGAGGCCTTGACTGCGGCGATCGTGGCGGCCGTCGCCGACGAGGCGATCCGGGTCATCGTCATCGCCGGTGCTGGCCGGGCCTTCTGTTCGGGCTACGATCTGGCCGGGACTCAGCCGGACAGCGCATGGGACTGGCGCGGCGTGCTGGCCGAGGACGTCGCGGCGACGCTCGCTGTCTGGCGCTGTCCAAAACCCGTCATTGCCCAGGTCCACGGCTACGCCCTGGCCGGCGGCCTGGAGTTGGCGATGGCCTGCGACCTGATCGTGGCGACGCGCGACGCGCAGCTGGGTGAACCGGAGATCCGCTTCGGGTCTGCGCCGGTAACGCTGCTCATGCCGTTTCTCATCGGCCAGAAGAAGACCCGCGAGCTGCTCCTGACGGGCGACCTCATCGATGCCGTCGAGGCCGAG
>JANNQZ010000115.1:0-2184 GCA_031401015.1 Chloroflexota bacterium
TCGCCTCGGTCAGGAATGCCTCGTGACCGGCCGAGTGCAGCGAGCCGACGAAGATCACGATGACACCGCGATTGGGGGTGTCGAGAAGGATCCCTCGAGTTCGCCCGTCCCCGAGGTCGACCCCCGGCGGGTCGCCAGGACAGCTCTCCGTCCAGCCGGGATCGAGCCGGACGTCGATCTGCTTGCCGGTCAGGCCACCGATCGTCACGTCGACCGGCTCAGATGTGGCAAGGGCTTCGTTGGCCACCATGGCGGCGACGATCTCGGCCGCCGTCGCGCCCTGATTGTCCTCCCATGCGTCGCAGGTGAAGTACGGGTCGTTTCTCGGCCCCACGTGGATCGCTTGGGCGAGGCCCTCGGAGCGACCGAACTCGGCCTGGTTGGCAGGCGTGTCGGGGAACAGCCCGAAGAAACCGGCCTCATCGCTGGTGTTGACCCAGCCCTCCGGGACGCTGAACGTGAAGCCAGGGCTGAAGCGCTGGGTTGTGTGGCTGCCGGCAGGCAGGATGCCCGGTCCAGTCGGCCTCTCGCTGGTCGTGTACCAGGACGGAAGATTCGTGACGGGTGTGGGCACGGGGCTGGGCGTCGCCGCTTGTATGGGCGTGGGGTTGGGCATGGGGCTGGACGTGGCACCCGCGCACCCCGACAAGATGCCGATGACGATCGCCGCGACCAAGAACGTGAGCCGATTCATCGCTACCCTCCGAGCAGCACGAAGGCTGCCGCTGTTTGGCTGATTGAAATGGTCTGTCCGGTGGTTAGCCCATCGCATCGGGGCTCCAGAGGGGTCCGAACGACTCATGGCACGTGGAACTCGATCGAGTCGATGATCGGTGCGGTCTCGGCAATGAACTGCTCGAAGCGCTCCTCGGGTGCCACGACCGTGATCGCCAGGGTTTCAACCGACATGCCCTGCGGGAGGTCGACGAGGTAGAGACGTAGGCGCGCCTCCGGATCCCAAAGCGCGTGGATCCAGCGGCTGATATCAATCATCCCTATCCCGCAAGCCCTGCCGCCGGGGGCAAGGGCGACGTCGATCGACACGGCCTCGAGGCCACCGATGCGGGCGGCCACCGGCGCTGTCGTTTCGAAGTCGGGATCGGCGATGACCTGCTCCGCTATCGCAGCTGCATCGGCCGGCGCCAAGAGCAGTGGGGACCCGCCGTTCGCTGCGCACCATGAGTCGTAGGCGACAGGGTCGACCAATTCGATGCGCTCCCCGCTGCCGAAGTTTTCTTCGCGACGCCACAGGCCCCCGAACCACACGTTCGCCTGAGGGCCCACACCGGGCAACCACATCTTCCATGTGCTCGGCGCCGAAACGGTGACCTCACCGTCGCTGGAGGCGTAGGTCAGGACGACCGGCTGGTGGTGCTTGTTTGCCCAGGATGCGAATTACCCGGCGAAGGCGCATTGATCGAGGTGATTGCCGATTTCAATAAAGTTGAAATGACCGTAAGCGGTTCATGCGATGAATTCGGCCGATCACGCCAGCATGATCCTGTCAAAATTCTTAAGCAGATGCCTATCCCTATTGGAGGGAGAGTTCTCGCCAGATTCAGCGCCGATGGAATGACCAACATCATCGAAGAGGCAGAAGCCTATCACGGGCCGCTTGCAGTGATACGAAATCCCCGCACGGAAGCGCAATGGCGGGTTAGATTCGAGGCCGACCGCTGGTTTGAAAGCGACATCCTGCCACAAGATCGCTTAACCGATGCCTTAGATTTGCGGGCATTGTTGCGGTTCGTCGGCCCTGCTGTCTGAATCAGCTCGTCGCCCTCTCCCAGACCCACCCCCGGGTTGAAGCGTCCCGCATCCCAAAAAGGGTATCAGGACGCATTCTTGCCGAGCGTGTCCGATTACGGTCTCCGTGTGCCGGTATCGTGCCGCAATAGAAGCGGACTATGGCTTGGCGCGGGAAACAGGGCCTTGCACTCCGTTCAAGACGCCATCCGCACGCACGCGCATTTCCTTCTGAGCTGTTACCAATTGGGACAGATCCGGGACGGGGGCTGGTAAAACGGGACGGGGGCCGGAAGGAATGGGACGGTTCTGCGGCACGGACCACCGACGTGCACCTCGTCGGCGTCCTGGAACTGGCGTCCCAAATCCCCCGGTTGGCGTCCCATATTCCTTGAAGCTGGTCCCGGATGCGTCCCGGATTTTCATTGGTATTACTTA
>JANNQZ010000116.1:0-27538 GCA_031401015.1 Chloroflexota bacterium
AGCAGCAGATGGTGGACAAGCACATCACCGAACTGCGCGGCAAGGCGAAAGTCGAATAGGGCCAACGTCTGTCGGCAACGCAAATTGAGCGGGGGCTGCGGCCCCCGTTTTCATTTGGCCGACGCCTCCGACAACCTCTACATCGATTGCTCAACAACTGCCGTTTCATGGCAGATGCTGTTTCATTCGTCATTCGCATACGTCGCTGGATCTGCCACGGTCTCGATTGTGGCGGGCGCAGGGGGCGGAATCGTTCCCGGAGGGGAGCCGGACATAGATGAATTCACGACCGTCGTGCGACTGAGGGCCAAGTGAGATGAAGCATCCGATCTCGGCCGTCCTCGCGGCGGCGCTCCTGATCTGTTCGGCGGGTATTGCCGTTGCCGCCAGCCCACCGGCAAACGACAACTTCGCAGACGCAAGTTCTATAGCGCCACTTCCGTTCGCCCAGGTCGCCGACCTGTCGACCGCTACCACAGAAGCAGGCGAGAATCTCGACTGCGGCTTCCCGTCCACGAAAACGGTCTGGTACCGCTACACACCCTCCGCGACCGAGCTTCTCTCCGTCGACATCGCGGGCAGTGATGCTGACGCCGGGTTGCGCGTCTATTTCGATCACGGGTCCGGGCCGGGGCTCGCCTATTGCTGGCAATCCGGTCCGCTGTACCTAGGGGTTTCGACGAGCTTCACGACGTATTTCCAGCTGAGTGTCGACACGGGTAGTCACGCGTCGCTCTCTGTCGTGAGTTTGCCGCTCCTAACCGTGACGGCGACGATCGACGGGGTCGGCCGACTCAACATGTCGACCGGCACGACAGTGTTTACGGGGACCATCACCTGCAACATGCCGGCGAATGCCTACGTCGGGTTATTGACCGCCTACCAGCGGCAGGGTCGGAAGGTGGGCGTGGCTCAGGGTTACAGCGACACCGTCGCGTGCGGCACGACGCCAACGCCCTGGGCAGTGACGGCCTACGCTGGGCTTCAGCCCGGGAGCGCGGGCGTCGACTGGGAGGTCTCCGCCTACATCTTCGGTCCGCCCGACCAGTCGGCGACATTCAGGGGTGGCCCGGTCACGGTGAAGATCAAAGTCGGTTGAGCTCCAGTCCCAGGGAACTGGCGGTCAACCGCCCCGAGTAGACTCACACCCGGCCCCGTTCCGGTCCCGCCGTCGCGATCACGCGCAAGCGTCCAGCCTCGACGGGCCGACGGGGGGCCGTAGCATGTACCCCTCAGTCGTACCCCTTACAGGGGCAAGACCGGGGGTACACAGCGGACGTGGGTATACTCCATGCACGCTCACCACGGCCCGCTGAGCGTCCCTCAGACTGACTTCGGATCAGAGGGTCGGGGGTTCGAATCCATTCGAACGGGCCACAAGCCAACGATGATGAACCGCGACAGCCGCGGTGCGGCGACCTCATCAAGCTCGCGCGTCCGGCCATAACTGGGCTCAGCCTTGCCTCTCAAGCGTTCTACTGACATCCCCGGCCACGCTGGAATGCGGCGACTCGGATAGGGTGATGCCTGGAGCGCAGATCAGCCTTGACTAGTTGTAGTAGTCGCCGATCAGCCCGGCCAATTCACGCCCGGCCGATCAGCGGCAAGCGGGCGATCAGCGTCGGGCGGGGGCCTTCGCGTTCGACTTCTGGGCGCCTGCCCCGCTCGATCCACGAGTGCGCCCGTCCCCGACTCGCTTGACCGGCTGCTGGGGACGACGACCTCGATTCGGGCTGGTCAATTGGAGGAAGCGCTTGTACCAGGCGGCCGCCGAGGCAAAGACCGCGCCCATCACCGGTGACAGCAGGATCGCCGAAAGCGCAACGTCCTGGATGGCCGCCGTGCTCGGGGCTGTAGGTGCTGCCCCTGGCGCCGAACCAAGCGCCCCGGGGACAAAGGTCAGGACGGCGATGTAGCAAATCGCCGCTACGACGCCCACGATCCCGCCGAGCAACCAGCTGGCCCGCGGCGCCAGGAAGCCCGCCAGGAAGACGCCACCGATCGCGGGCGTCTGCACGAAGTAGGCGAACAGGAGCGCGGTGATCGGGTCCTTGCCGCCGGTTGCGATGACCGCGACAGTGCTCAGGACCGTGACGAGGACCGGCAGCCAGAGGGCCTTGTTGAGAACGAGCGACGGCAGGACGGCAAGATCGTCACGGGCACGAAGCGGGCGGTACGCGGCGCGAAGGGCGGCGCCGATCCCCATCCTTCGGGCGCTTCCATCCGGTCGCGGAGACGGGGCGGCGCGTTGTGGCTCGCCGTCCTCCGTCGATTCGTCGGTCCCGAGATCGGCTTCGTCGAGGGTCGCCCGATAGCGACGACGCGCGGCGGCTCGTTCGGACACAGTTCGTTTGGCGCGGGCCACGGTATCTCCTGTCGGATGGACTCGGATGTGGCGCGCATCGTAGACGAACACCGGGGTAGCTGCCGCCGGCGCCCATGGTTTGATCGCAGATAAGTGCCGGTGAAGCGGCCGCGCGTATAACTGAGCCTGCCCCGCCGCGCATCCCGTCCCGCCGGGAGGTCACCGATGAATCGTGCCCGGCGCGCGGGTCTGACCGCGCTCATCGTCGTTGCCATGGCTACCGTCGCGATCGGACCCGGTGGGCTTCCAGCCCTCGCGGCGGCCGTGGCCTGGCCAACGTCCACGCTCGTGCTGTCAGAGGTTCAGACCGGCGGAGCCTCTGCGTCCGACGAATTCGTCGAGGTCGCCAACCAGGGATTGATGTCCGTCGACCTGCTCGGGCTAGAGGTGGTCTATGCGACCTCGTCGGGTTCAACGGTGACGCGCAAAGCCAGCTGGGGCGCCTCGACGGTCCTGGCCCCAGGTCAGCGCCTGCTCGTCGCCAACACCGCCGGCCTTCACGCGGCCGGAGCGGATGCCATCTACTCCGGTGGCTTTGCGGCGACCGGCGGCGCAATCGCCCTGCGGATTGTGGGTGGCGCCGTGGTCGATTCGATTGGCTGGGGGGATGCCACGAGCGGCTTTGTGGAGGGGTCGGCCGCTGCCGCTCCGCCGGCCGCCTCGAGCCTGGAGCGGCGGGCCGGGGCGGCCCTCGGAAACACGATCGATACGAACGACAACGCCGCCGACTGGTTCGTCCAGGGGACGCCGTCGCCGCAGGGCCTGACCGCTCCACCGGTCCCGGGCCCAGGGGGGACTCAGACGCCGACCCCCTCCGCGACGCCGACCCCGCCGGTACCGACTCCCACCCTGACACCTGATCCGACTCCCACCCCGACACCGGATCCGACGGCGAGCCCGACACCCGAGCCGACACCCGAGCCAACGCCCACGCCGACTCCGGCACCGACGCCAACACCGACGCCAACACCGACGCCAACACCCACGCCAACCCCGTCGCCGTCGCCGATTGCTAGTCCGACACCGTCGCCGACCCCGGCGCCTACGCCCGTGGCGATTGCCAGCGCCCGTGCGTTTTCTGACGGCACGATCGTGTCGCTTGCGGGCGTCCTGACGACCGACCTCGGGAGCGTTGAGGCCGGTCGAGGCGGGTTCATCCAGGATTCCTCGGGCGGCATCGCGCTCTATCTCGACGCGACCGTGAGCGGAACCTGGCCGGCGGGCACGATCGTGGTCGTCACGGGCTCGATCTCGAGCCGGTTCTCGCAGCGAACCGTGCGTCTCGCTGAGTCTGCGATGGACCGCGGAAGTGCTAGCGGCCTACCGGCGCCGGTCGCGGTGGGTACCGGCTCCGCGGGTGAATCGCTCGAAGGGCGCCGCATCACGGTAGCGGGCACGATCATTGGTTCGCCGTCGGCGCTGGCTGATGGAACCGGGATCACCATCGACGACGGATCCGGTCCGCTCCGGGTCGTCATCGGACCTGAGGCGCTCGCGGGGCAGGCCGTCGGCTCGGGGATGACCGCCGTGATCACGGGACCACTCGGACAACGGGATAGCAGCGGGACCGGCACGGCCGGGTATCGCGTCCATGCCACGCTCGCGGGCGAGCTTCTCGCGACGCCGGAACCGACGCCCACGCCAACGCCCGCGCCGAGCCCGTCACCGATACCAACACCGACGCCGTCAGCGGAGCCGAGTCCGACCTCAACGCCCAACCCGACGCCGACGGGGACGCCGACGCCGAGTTCGACGCCAGGCCAATCGCAGTCGATCGCCGTCGTGCGGTCGCTGCCGATCGGTACCCGAGTGGATGTCACCGGTGTGGTCACCGCGGAACAGGGCAGGCTGGGAACGCCGGCGCTCATCGCGATTTCGGACGAGACCGCCGGAATTGCCGTCCGACTCCCCAACGAAATGGTCGGGCAATCGCGGGGCACGCTCGTAGCGGTCACCGGCACGCTTGCCGATCCGTACGGGCAGCTCGAAATTCGCATCGCGACCGATGGCATCCGCGCGATCGGCACCGGCACCGTACCCACGCCGATCGACGCGGGGGGGAGCGGCCTTGACGAGATGGTCGAGGGACGCATGATGACCGCCACCGGCATCCTGACCACCAAGCCCAAGCGATCCTCCGGTGGTGACCTGACGATCATCCTGGAGCGACCCGGGGTGGCCCCGATCAAGGCGATCGCTGACGCCTCCAGCGGGCTCGGCGTCGACGCGTTCACGGTCGGGGCGACCTACCGGGTCGTCGGTGTCGTCGGGCAACGAGCGAGCCGCAAGGGTGTCCTTGACGGTTACCGGATCTGCCTGCGCGACCCGGCGGATGCGATTGCGCTGGCTGGCCTGGGTTTGCAGGGACCCGCGACCACCACGACGGGAGTGGCGACCCCGAGCGGCGCCGCAGGACCGCTGGGCCCTGGCTCAGCGTCGGCCTCCGTGACCCGGATCGCGGCGGCGCTCGGTCTCGTCGACCAACACGTCGCGATCGAGGGCGTCGTGACCGCGCCGGCGACCCTGCTCGACACCACCGGCCGCCGAATCGTTGTCCAGGATGCGTCCGGAGCGATCGAACTCCTGCTCCCGATCGGTGTCGATGCGCCGACAGTCGGCGCCGCGATCCGCGCCGATGGTCGGGTTGGGGTCGCGTATGGAGCACCTCGGCTCCGGACGGACCAGCTGACGATCCTCGGCCGCGGCCAGGTTCCGGCTCCGGTCGTCCTCCGCGGCGCACCGGGTCTCGCTGTTGAGTGGCGAGTCGTTGCGGTCAGCGGTCGAATTGAGAATGTCCGCAAGTTCGGTGATCGCTGGCGAGCGGAGGTGCTGGTCGCAGCCACCAGCGTCATCGTCGTCGGTCAGGCCGGATCGGGGATTGCCGCTGACACGCTGGTCGAAGGTCGGATGGCGAACGTGACCGGGATCGCGCGGCGACCCAATCCGAGTGCCTCGGACCAACGCTACGTCATCACGCCGCGATTTCCCGCCGACCTGCGCGTCATTGGGATGGCGACCGCCGGTTCGTCTGGCAGATCGTCTGGCGGGCCGTCCGGCGGGCGCACGGCCGGCGCCGGATTCGCGGGCGCGGGCGCCGGTGCCGGACCCGGGGCCAACGTCGGTGGCACCTCGGGCGCTACGGGACCCGCCGAGGCCACGGGCGAAGCCCCGCCGCATGGTGTCCCGGATGCGGACATGGTCGACCTCGGGTTGTTCGTGGGTCAGACCGTACGGGTCGGCGGCTTGATCGTCGACCTTCGCCCCGACGGACTCGCGCTCGATGACGGGACGGCGATCGGGTTCGTCGTCCTGCGCGGGAAGGCGCTCGACCTCCTCGCGCTCATGGAGCCAGACGACGCCATCAATGTGACCGGCCAAGTCGAGCTCGGGCCAGACGGCCTGGCGGTCGTGGCGGACGATCCGGGCGGGATCAGCCAGGCAGGCGACCCGATTCCGCCAGCCGAAGCCCGGCCCGCCGACGGAGTCGCACGCGACTCCCGCGGGGCGCGCGCTGAGGCCGGTCCCCTCGAGTCCGCTTCACTGTCCATCCAGGGCGCCGGCTTCCTCGACGGGCCGCTGGACCCTGGCGCAGGGATTGCCGGCATCGGGAGCCTGATTGCCATCTCGATGGTCTCGCTGATCGTGTCACTCAGTCGGAGGGCGCTTGCGCGACGTCGCCTGGATGCCAGGATCGCCGCACGCGTTGCCGCCATTGGGGCCTCCCGCGACCCTGCATCCGTGCCACGCTCGGGCGAGCGCGGCGGCAATCCGTTCCACTCGGCTTGACGCTCGTGAGAACGCGGGGCTATCCTCCGGCGAGTTTCGCGCTTGCGAGGCAACCAGCTGAGCGAGGGATGGGTCTTGCCGAACGCGGATCACCGCGTCGAAACCCCGTTGGATCGCCGGATCGCAATTGCATCGGGCGAACGGCAGTACCACATCGACCTCGGTCCAGGGGAACTGGCCGAGTACATCCTCCTCCCCGGTGACCCCGACAGAACTTCCCGGATCGCCGCTCGATTCGATTCGATCGAGCTCGAGCGGCGGCACCGTGAATTCGCCTCGGTCACCGGGCAGTATCGGGGCCATCGAGTGTCGGTCGTCTCGACCGGCATCGGCACGGACAACGTCGAGATCGTCATGGCGGAGATCCTCGCCATCACCGATCGGCCGACGCTCATCCGGGTCGGCTCCTGCGGAGCGCTCCAGCCGGAGATGACCCTGGGCGACCTGGTCATCACCACGGGTGCCGTCCGCCTCGAATCGACGACCAGCTTCTTCGTCCACGATGGGTACCCCGCGGTTGCCGATTACGAGGCGGTCGCGGCCCTCATCGAGGCGGCCGAGCGGCTTGGTCACCGGTATCACGTCGGGATCACCGCGACAGCTCCGGGATTCTTTGGGGCGCAGGGGCGACCCATTCCGCAGCTGCCCATCCGGTACCCTGACCTCGCGGAGGAAATGGCGCGCCAGCGCGTCATGAACTTCGAGATGGAGGCATCGGCGCTTCTCGTCCTCTCGTCCCTCGCTCGCTGTCGAGCTGGCGTCGTCTGTGCGGTCTTTGCCGACCGGACGACGGGAGACTTCGTCAACGGCAACCAGAAGGACGAGGCCGAGGCGGCGTGTGTTGAGACCGGGCTGGAAAGCCTCCTCATCCTCGCCGACATGGATCTACGCAAGCATGAAGCCGGGACGGACCGCTGGCGGCCGTCACTCTGGAAGCACTCGGTCTAGTCAGGAGCCGCTGAGCGGATGCGGGACATGGGTTCCCGCGACGCGTCACGAAGGTCAAGGAGGAGCCACAAATGGCCCAGGCGTATTGTGTCAAGGACAAGCAGAAGGTCGAAATTCAGGGCGCCAAGCAGATCACGATGAAGAATGGCAAGCCCGCCACCCAGGGGACCTGCCCGATCTGCAGCGGAAAGGTCTTCCGCATCGGCGGCTGATCCGCCTCCGGCACATGGAGTGACAGGACCCTCGCCGACGGCGGGGGTCCTGCCTTTCCCGCCTGAAGGACCCTATCCGCCCTTTGGTAGAATGCCCGCGCATCCTTGGAGGCGCGGCCTGCGGGTCCTGCCGGTGACGGCGATCGGCTTCGTCGCCTCCTCCCCGTCATCGATCGCGTCCGCCCCACCCGGCCGGACGCCCCAGCCAGCCTGGAGGCTTCGAACCATGGCTACCCGCGTGGGCATCAACGGCTTTGGCCGGATCGGTCGCCAGTCACTCAAGGCCCTGATCGAGCGCGCCCCAGACATCGAGGTCGTCGCGGTCAATGATCTCGTGGACGCCGAGATGAACGCACTGCTGTTCAAGCGGGACTCGACGTACGGCACCTATCCGGGTGACGTCCGAGCTGGCGAAAACTCCATCGTGATCGACGGCCGCGAGATCAGGATCCTCGCCGAACGGGACCCGGCTACCCTGCCGTGGGGTGACCTGGGGGTCGATATCGTGCTCGAGAGCACCGGCCTCTTCACGGACGCGAGCAAGGCGCGCGCTCACCTCGACGCTGGAGCGAAGAAGGTGATCATCAGCGCCCCGGCCAAGGGCGAGGACATCACGATCGTGCTGGGCGTCAACGAGGAGCGCTACGACCCGATCGCGCAGCACATCATCAGCAACGCGAGTTGCACCACCAACTGCCTCGCGCCCGCTGCCAAGGTGGTCCACGATCTGTTCACGATTGAGCGCGGGCTGATGAACACCATTCATAGCTACACCAACGACCAGCGCATCCTCGATGTCGCGCACAAGGACCCGCGGCGGGCTCGCGCCGCCGGCCAGAACATCATCCCGACCACGACGGGCGCCGCGAAGGCCCTCGCCCTCGTCATCCCGGACCTCAAGGGCAAGTTCGATGGCTTCAGCTTGCGTGTCCCGACGCCCACCGTCAGCGTGGTCGACTTCACCGCCATCATCAGCCGCCCGACATCGGTCGAAGAACTGAATGAGGCCTTCCGCACCGCGGCCGCCGGTCCCATGGCCGGGATCCTGGGCGTGTCGGACGAGCCGCTCGTATCGAGCGACTTCAAGGGTGACAGCCGCAGCTCCATCATCGACGCCGAGTCGACCATGGTGATGGGCGGCACGATGGTCAAGGTCATCGCCTGGTATGACAACGAGTGGGGCTATAGCTGCCGCGTGGCGGATTTGATCGCGTTCGTTGCCGCCCGCCTGCCCGTGACGGTCTGACCGGCGGTGAACAAGCTGACCGTTCGCGATGCCGAGGTCGCCGGCAAGCGGGTCTTCGTCCGAGTCGATTTCAATGTCCCGCTGGCGGACGGCAAGGTCACCGATGATTGCCGGATCCGGGCGGCGATCCCGACGATCAATCTCCTGATCCAGCGTGGAGCCAAGGTGATCCTGGCCAGCCACCTGGGTCGGCCCGATGGGAAGGTCCAGGACGGCCTCCGCTTGCGGCCGGTCGGGGAGCGCCTGACCCAGCTGCTCCGCCGTAACGTGCCGGTCACCGGCGATGCCCTGGGCGTCGGCACAGAAGATGCGATCAAACGGATGCGTGCCGGCGAGGTACTGCTGCTTGAGAACCTGCGATTCCATGCGGCCGAGGAAAAGAACGATCCCGCATTTGCGGCCAAGCTGGCGTCCTACGCGGACGTTTATGTGAACGACGCGTTTGGCACGGCGCATCGGGCCCACGCCTCCACCGTGGGCGTCGCGAAGCTGTTGCCGGCCTACGCCGGGCTCCTGATGGAGGCCGAGATCGAGATGCTCTCGAAGCTGCTCGAGGCGCCCGTCAGGCCCTTTGCGGCGATTCTCGGAGGCGCGAAGGTCTCGGACAAGATCAAGGTCATCGACAATCTCCTGACCAGGGTGGACATGCTGGTACTCGGTGGCGGGATGGCCAATACGTTCCTGCTGGCGCAGGGCAAATCCGTGGGCAAGAGCCTGGCCGAGCCAGATCGGGTCGAGGACGCCCGGCGAATCCTGGCTGCGGCCGAGGCCAACGGCGTCCGGGTCGTGCTGCCGATCGACGTGATCGTCGCCAAGGAGGTCACGCGGGGCACCGAATACAAGACGCTCCAGGCCGACAGGATCCCGGCGTCGTGGCACATCGTGGATCTCGGCAAGGCGAGCCAGGATCTGATGGTCGGCGCGCTGGCCGATGTCCAGACCGTGTTCTGGAACGGGCCACTCGGGGTGTTCGAGATCCCGTCGTTTGCCCATGGCACCAAGGCCGTGGCGCGGATGCTCGCGGACCGCGCGGACCACGGCGCGACGGTGGTCGTCGGCGGCGGCGACTCGGTGGCTGCGGTCACCCAGGAGGGGCTGGCGGACCGGATGACTCACATCTCGACAGGCGGTGGCGCCTCCCTGGAATTCCTCGAGGGCCGTGATCTGCCCGGAGTGACTGTGCTACCCGACCGACCGGCGGTTGGGGCGGGGGCATGAGCGCGTTCATCGAGAGCGTCGACGCCCGCGAGATCCTCGATTCGCGTGGCAATCCGACGGTCGAAGTCGATGTCGTCCTCGCTGACGCCTCAGTGGGTCGGGCAGCCGTACCGTCGGGTGCCTCCACCGGTCTTCACGAAGCCGTCGAGCTGCGGGACGGCGACCCCGGTCGGTTTGGCGGGAAGGGCGTGCTGGCGGCCGTGGCCAGCGTCATCGATACGATCGCGCCGGCCCTGCTCGGGCTCGATGCCAGCGATCAGGCCGGGATCGACGCGCTGCTGTGCGAGCTCGATGGGACGCCGAACAAGGGCGTTCTCGGCGCGAACGCGATCCTGGGTGTGTCACTGGCCTGCGCCCACGCGGCGTCCGCCTCGTACGACTTGCCGCTCTATCGATACCTCGGGGGTGTCGGGGCGCGGACGCTGCCGGTCCCGTTTTTCAACATCCTCAACGGCGGCAAGCACGCCAGCGACTCGACCGACTTCCAGGAGTTCATGGTCGCTCCGGTGGGAGCGGCTACCTACGCCGAGGCAGTTCGGGCCGGGGCGGAGGTGTTCGCTGCGCTCCGCTCCATCCTGCATGACCGCGGCTACGCCACTGGGCAGGGCGACGAGGGTGGGTTCGCCCCGAGCCTGCCGACGAACGAGGCCGCGATCGAGTTGATCCTGCGCGCCATCGACCGGGCGGGCTATCGGCCCGGCGAAGACGTGGCCCTTGCACTTGACCCCGCGACCAGTTCGATCCTGGTGGACGGCACGGGCGTTGATGGCGTGACGGGCCAGTACCGGTTGGAGCGGGAGGGGCGCACGCTGGATTCCGGGGAGATGATCGACCTGTGGGAACGGTGGGTCAAGGCCTACCCGATCGTTTCGATCGAGGACGGCCTGGGCGAGGAGGACTGGGCGGGCTGGCGCGAACTCAACCGGCGCCTGGGTTCGAGCGTGCAGCTCGTCGGTGACGACATCCTGGTGACCAATCCTGCGTTCATCGCACGCGGCATCGCCGAAGCGGCGATGAATTCCGTCCTGATCAAGCTGAATCAGATCGGGACGCTGTCCGAGACGATCGACGCGATCAATCTCGCGCGGAGCGCCGGGTGGACAGCCATGGTCAGCCATCGATCGGGTGAGACGGAGGACACCACGATCGCCGATCTGGTGGTGGCCATGGGCACGGGCCAGATCAAGGCCGGAGCCCCGTCTCGTTCGGAGCGGGTCGCCAAGTACAACCGGCTGTTGCGCATCGAGGGCGAGCTTGGCGACGCCGCCCGCTACCCAGGTCGGGCGGCCCTGGCGGGATCACGCAGCGGCGGGTCGAGTTCATGACCCGGCTGGTCGATCGCGGCGCCATCACCGCCGCCTAAGTCGGCATCGGCATGGCAGTCACCATCGCGTTCAGCTTCCTGTTGATCATCCCGATCGAGTCGGTGATCCTCCTGCTGGCGCTGCCATCCGGGCTGCTGATCGGGTACTACGCGAATCAACGCTCGGACCGTCGAGCAGGCCCGTGGTCACGGATCCTGGTCAACGGGCTCTTTGCGGCGCTGGTGACCGGCTTGACGGCCGCCATCCTGCTGTTGTCGATCAAGGCACTCTTCTTCTATGCCGACAACGGCTATCGCGATCCGGGCCAGGGGGGCCAACTTTCGTGCTCGGGCGGGGCGGACTGCGTCTATGGACGTTATCTGGACGCCGGACGGGGGCCGGATCTCGCTGCCACCGGGGTGACTGACGCAGCCTCCTTTACTGGCCTCTACTGGAGTGGGCAAGCCGGGAGCGCGGGCGCGCTGATGATCCTGACGCTCGCCGGCGGGCTCGGCGGTGCGGCCCTGTACGGCGTGTTCCGTCCAAAGCCGACGATCACCGGGGCGACCGGTCAGGCAGATGCGGCCGGGGCAGCCAGGGCGGCCGGCGGCGGCTGATCGTCCCGAGCGAGCCCGCCTACTTGCCCTTGGGACTCGCCTTCGTCCCCGACTTTGCCGGGGCCTTCGCGCTCGGCTTGGCGGCCGTGGCTTTGGCGGCCGTGGTCTTGGCGGCCGACGCTTTGCCAGCTGCCTTGCCGGCGCCTGCCGGCTTCGCAGTGGCCGGCTTCGTCGCTGCCGCCTTGGCCGTCGGCGCGGTCTTCGCCTTGGCTGACTTGGTGTCGCTCGGTGCGACCGCGGCCGAAGCAGCGGCTGCCTTCGCCGCGGCGGCCTCGGCCCGGGCCGTCTTGCTGAGTGCCGCGCGAGCCTTGCCAGCGGCCGTCTGCGCGCCCTTGGCCTTGCCGGCTTTGCCCGCGGCGATTCGAACCTTGGCAGCCTTGGCGGCCGCGGCCTTGCCGGTCACCTTCACGACGCGTGCGCCCGTTTGAACGGTGGTGCCGCCGAGGGCCGCATTGACCTTGAGCGTCAAGCGGGACTTGCGCCGGGCCGCTGCGTTCGGGTGGATGGCACCGGCCTTGGCGGCCCGGTCGAGTGCGCTCAGTGCCTCGGCCAGGGCGGCCACTGGATCAATGGTCGAGTCGGACGGCTGCGTCGCCGCGGCCAAGGCCTTGGCAACGTAGGTCTTGGCCGCACTGCGCCGAGGCTGGAGCACCTCGTGACGGCTCTGGGCCTGGCGGACACGCTTGAGCCCCGACGGTGTGCGGGTGCCCGTCCATGTGCGGGGCGTCTTGGCCACGTGGGTAAACCTCAGTAGGATCGGATTCTTGCTCGACCCGACGCGGGAATGGCGTGGGGCGCGGACCCGGATCGTAGCACAGTCCTATCGCGTATTCGGGCCGCAGCTGGTCCGTCATGCACGCACCCAATCGCGACAAGTACCCGACACATGTCGATGCGTGCGCCCTCAGACTGTGATCATGATTCCCATCCTCGGTGGCCTTGGCGCCGCCATGCTGTGGGCCGGCGCAACACTGGCATCGTCCCGCTCCAGTCGGATGCTCGGTTCTCGGGTGATCCTGGCGTGGATCATGATCGTCGGGACGATCATTGGCCTACCGATCGGCCTCGCCAGCGGCGTACCGACCAGCCTGTCGTTACAAGCCTTCGTGCTCCTGCTGATCGCTGGGCTGAGTTATGCGGCGGCGTTGTACATCGCCTTCACCGCACTCACGGTCGGCAAGGTCGGAATCGTCGCACCGATCATCGCGGCCGAAGGGGCCATCGCCGCCCTGATTGCGGTCGCCCTCGGCGACGACCTCCAGGTTGTCGCCGCAGTCTTTCTGGCGGTGATCGCCATTGGCGTGGTGCTCAGCGCGATGGAGCCAGCCCATCCGGACGTCCCGGCGGGTGACATCGAAATCGCGGCCGACGCCCTCGATGGCCCGCCAGCGGCGATTGGCGTCGCGGCTGCCCTCGGCCCCAGCTTGACCACACGTCGATCCGCCATGAGCGACAACCGCAAGGCGATCGTGCTCGCCCTCGCAGCAGCCGCGATTTTCGGCGTCGGCATCGTGGCAACAGGCCACGTGGCGAGGCAGGTCCCGCCCATTTGGGTTTCGATATCGGTTCGGGCCATCGGCCTGGTCATCGTCACCTTGCCCATCGTCCTCCAGCGCCGCCTGACCATGACTCGCGCGGCGCTGCCGCTGATCCTCATCGGCGGAACTGGCGAAGTCATCGGCGGGACGCTGTCAGCCTGGGGAGGGTCCGTCAACATCGCGATCACCGCCGTGCTCGGTTCCCAGTTCGCTGCCATCGCCGCCGTCGTCGCATTCCTCCTGTTCAAGGAGCGGCTATCGCGAACCCAGGTCTTTGGAGTCATCCTGATCGTCAGTGGCGTAACCGCGCTGGCGGCCGTGACCGCCTGACCGGCTACACTCGGGCGTCGTGACCATCCCCCAGGACCGCCTTCGCAATTTCAGCATCATCGCCCACATCGATCACGGGAAGTCCACGCTCGCTGACCGGCTGCTGGAGCTGACCCACACGATCGACGCGCGGCAGATGACGAGCCAGGTGCTGGATTCGATGGACCTGGAGCGCGAGAAGGGGATCACCATCAAGGCGCGTGCGGTGCGCCTCGAATACCAGGCGCTCGACGGGCTGACCTACGGGCTCAACCTGATCGATACCCCCGGGCATGTCGACTTCGCCTACGAGGTCAGCCACAGCCTGCAGGCATGCGAGGGCGCGATCCTCGTCGTCGATGCCAGCCAGGGGATCGAGGCCCAGACCCTCGCCAACGTCCATCTCGCCATGCGTGAGGGCCTGACCCTGATCCCGGTCCTCAACAAGATCGACCTGCCGTCCGCCGATCCCGAGACGATCATGGACGAGTTGGAGAACGTCCTGGCGATCCCGCGCGAGGAGGTGATGCTCGCCTCGGCCAAGGACGGGACCGGCGTGCCGGAGATCCTCGAAGCCATCGTCGCCCGGATCCCGGCGCCCAAGGGCGACCCCACGAAACCGCTCCAGGGCCTGATCTTCGATAGCCATTACGACGCCTACAAGGGCGTGGTGGTCTACGTCCGTCTCGCCCAGGGCACCCTCCGCCTGGGTGAGCGGATCCGGTTGATGGCCAGCAATGCCGAGGCGGATCCCCTGGAGCTGGGCGTCTTCCGCCCGCAGCTGACGCCGGTCCAGGTCCTGGTGGCCGGCGAGGTCGGCTATGTCGCCACGGGCCTCAAGAGCGTCCGCGACGCCCAGGTCGGCGATACAGTGACCACCGTGGCCCGCCCGGCCGCCACCCCGCTGCCCGGCTACCAGGAGGCCAAGAGCCTCGTGTTCGCCGGCATCTACCCGGTCTCAGGCGAGGACTATCCGCTCCTGCGCGACGCCCTCGAGAAACTCCACCTCAACGATGCCAGCTTCACCTATAGCCCGGAAAGCTCGGTGGCGCTCGGTTTCGGCTTTCGCTGTGGCTTTCTCGGACTTCTCCACATGGAGATCGTCCAGGAGCGGCTGGAGCGCGAGTTCGATCTCGACCTGATCGCATCGGCCCCGTCGGTCGAGTACCACGTCGTCCAGACCCTGGGCAGGGGGATGGTCGCGATCGACAATCCGGCCCTCCTGCCAAACCCCACGGACATCGAGGCGATCGAAGAGCCGTGGGTCAAGCTGAGCGTGGTCACGCCCAGCCAGTACATCGGGCCGCTCATGGAGCTGTCCACCGGCCGGCGCGGCGAATTCATGACCATGGAGTACCTTGATCCGACCCGAGTCGTGCTGCACTTCGAGATGCCACTCGCGGAGCTGATTGTCGACTACTTTGACAAGCTCAAGAGTCGCAGCCAGGGCTATGCGTCGATGGATTACGAGGAACTCGGCTACCGCGCCGCGAACCTGTCCAAGGTGGACATCCTGGTCAATGGTGAGCCAGTGGATGCGCTGTCGCTGATCGTCCACCGCGACCGCGCGCAATCCACGGGGCGGCTTCTCACCGAACGGCTCAAGGAGCTGATCCCCCGCCAGATGTTCGAGATCCCGATCCAGGCGGCAATCGGCTCCAACGTCATTGCGCGCGAAACGGTGCGCGCCATGCGCAAGAACGTATTGGCCAAGTGTTACGGTGGTGACATCAGCCGCAAGCGCAAACTCCTCGAGAAACAGAAGGAAGGCAAGCAGCGGATGAAGCGGGTCGGATCCGTCGAGATCCCGCAGGAGGCGTTCCTGGCGATGCTCCGCATGGACGAGGGCTGACGCCCACTCGACGATGGACGATTTCATCCTCCAGTCGCGGATCCTGATCGCGTTGGCGTTTACGCTGCTCCTGGCGATGCTCCGCCTGGACGCGGCGCGATTCGGAACGGCCGAGTATTACGAAACCACCGAATCCGGCGAGCGCCCACGACTTCGACGGCGACTGGCCTGGTACGGACTGGGGTTCGGGATGGCCGGGCTCATCCTGACGAGCCACCCGGCGGCCCGGACCGAGCTCTTCCTGGGCGCGGGCGATCGGCTCGGCGCGGTCCTGGGCGGGGTCGTGTTCGGTGTGCTCGGTGTGATCGTTGCGGTCGGGCTGGCCAGCTACCGCTACCATCGGATCCGGCTGCCCAACGAGGGCTCATACCCCGGGGCGCTGCTGAATTCGACGGCGACCGCCTTCATCGATGAGGTCGCCTTTCGCGGAGCGCTGTTCGGCTTGCTGTTGACCGCCGGCGTCGATGTCCTCTTTGCGAACCTGCTGCAGACCACGGTCTATGCGCTCACGACTCGTCTCGCGGCGCCTGGTCGTGACCGCTACCTGTTGGTCCTGACGCTTGGGATCGGGTTGTTCGGCGGCTGGCTGACTGCCCTGACCGGCGGGATTGCGGCAGCCTTCCTTGGCCATGCGGTGACCCGATTCGCCGTATTCCTCTGTACCGGGCACGTTGGCCAGACGCTGCCGCGCGGGCGCGAAGCCGAAGAAATCGAGAAGCGCCGTCGAACGCCAGACGGGTGGCGCGTGATCGGGTCGAGGGAGTCGAGCTCCCAGGAACCTTGAGCCAGCGCGACGCGCCCAAACTCGGAGGCGCGGTGCCGCCTGCCGCTCCTCCGCCGGCTGCGGCGCCAACCGCGGCCCCAACTGCGACCCTACGCCCGGCCGAGTCGACCAGCTTCGCGCGGCCACCCGTCGCGCTCTATGTCCACATCCCGTTCTGTGTCTCGTTGTGTCCCTATTGCGACTTCGTGGTCTATCCAGGGGCCGCGGCGCGAGGCCCGACGGCCAGGGTCGAAGCCTTCCTGGGAGCGCTGCGGACCGAACTGGTGCTTCGCGCCGATGCGCTGGATGAAGTGTTCGGGGCGGACCGGCCGCCGCTCGAATCGGTCTACCTGGGCGGCGGAACGCCCTCGCTCGTGCCGGCCGAGGACGTCGCCGAGATCATGAAGGTCGTTCGGCGGCGCTACGGTGTCGCCTCGAACGCCGAGGTCACCCTGGAAGCGAACCCAGGTCCAGACGAGCGCGGAGACGCCCGAGCATTCCGCGCGGCCGGGGTGACCCGCCTCTCCCTTGGCGCGCAGTCGATGTCCGGCGGCGAACTGGAGCAATTGGGTCGCCGGCACGTCGCCGCGGATGTCAGGTCGGCGGTCAGGGAGGCTCGCGAAGGCGGCATCCCGTCGGTCAACCTGGACCTGCTCTACGACATCCCCGGCAGCTCGCTGGCGAGCTGGACCGATACGCTCGAAGCCGCACTGGACCTCAAACCCGACCACCTGTCGCTCTACGCCCTCACGCTCGACGACCCCGACGCCGAGGGACTGACGGGCGTCGGCGGCGACCACCTCCCCACCACCGCCGGGGCGCGTCGCTGGCGGGAGCGGGCACGAAGAAGCCAGGACGAGGATCGTGCGGCGGCGCAATACCACTACGCCGTCCACCGCCTCGCCGCCGACGGCTGGCGCGGCTACGAGATCAGCAATTGGGCGCGACCGGGCCATGAAAGTCGTCACAACCTGGCCTACTGGGAGCGACGGCCGTATGAGGCGGTCGGCCCCGGGGCGCACGCGTTTGACGGCGTCACGCGACGCTGGAACGCAGCCCGGCTGGAGGGGTACCTGGGCGCGCTGGCACCCGCCGGCGATGCCGTCCATCCACAATTGCCGCCGGGCGGCTCGGAACCCATCGATGAGCAGGCGGCTGCGGCGGAGGCGGTCATCCTGGCGCTCCGGCTCGACACCGGGATCAGCGAGACGGCGGCAAGCGCGACGCCGCTGGCCGAGCACTTCGCCTGGGCCTTGACGGCGGATCTCGTGGAGGTCACACCGGACGACCGGATCGTCCTGACGACCAACGGCCGCCTGCTGTCGAACGAGCTGTTCAGCCGCCTGGTCTGAGGTCATCCCCACGTTGACACTCGAAGTCGGCGGCTGCTACGATGCCCGCCAACGCGTTAGCACTCTCACCAGTTGAGTGCCAACCATCGCGGGAGAACACCTTGGCGCGACGCCGACGCCCCGTCGGCCCCCTGGACCTGAGATCACAGGCGATCCTACGGGCCGTCATCGAGGAATACGTCACATCCGCGATCCCGGTCGGCAGCCAGGCGCTCGTGGAGCGGTATGGCCTCGGCGTATCGAGCGCCACCGTTCGCAGCATCCTGGCTGAGCTGGAGATGAACGGTCTGTTGACCCATCCGCACACGTCCGCGGGTCGCATCCCGACCGACGCCGGCTATCGCTTCTTTGTCGAATCGATCGTCGAGGCGGTCCCGTTGCCGGCCATCGAGCAGCTGATGATCCGGCACCAGTTCGGCCAGGTCGAGTTTGCCAGCGAGCACTGGTTCCGGCTGGCGGCCACGACGCTGGCCTCGGTCACCCGGGCTGCCGGGTTGGCCACGCCGGCCAAGCCGAGAGACGCCCACATCCGTCGGATCGACCTCGTGGCAATCAACGAACGGATGGCCAGCCTGATCCTGGTGCTGCGCGAGGGCTCCATCAAGCAGGCCCTGATCACGCTTGAAGGCGACGAAGCGATCGACCAGCCGACGCTCAACAAGGCGGCGGCCATCCTCAACACGCGACTGGTGGATCAGACCGCGCAGCGCGCGGCAGCGCGACTCGCCACCCTGCGCGATGACGATCGCGTCGAAGCCCTGGCCCGGCGCGTCGGCGCGCGCATCGTCAGGATCGTGCAGGAGTACGACGCAACCGCGATCGAGGAGGTCTTCAGCGACGGCCTGCTCAACGTGATGGAGGCCCCGGAGTTCGCCCAGAGCGACAAGCTTCGGCGGGTCTTCAGCGCGCTCGAAAATCGGTCGTATCTGGGCGAGCTGGTCGGCAGCGTGGCCGGAGCTGGGCGAATCCAGGTCTTCATCGGTCATGAGAACCAGCCGCTCGAGATGCAGGACGTCTCGCTCGTCCTCGCCCCGTATGGGCGCCCGGGTCGGGCGATCGGCGTCGTCGGCGTCCTGGGCCCGACAAGGATGTCCTACTCCCAGGCGATCGGGACGGTTCGCTTCGTGTCGGGCCTGATGAACGAGCTGGTGGATCACCTGTATGCCTGAGCGGCCCCGCACCCGCGCCCAGGAGCGCATTGACGCGATCGATGTTTCGGCCACGGCGCTCGTCGCCCAGGTCGAGGCGCTGCAGGTCGAGCTGGCGGCCGCGCGTGCCGGGAGTGACGACTACCTGGCCGCCCTCCAGCGCGAACGGGCCGAGTTCCAGAATTTCCGCCGCCGCACCGCCGAAGAGCGCACGCGCGAGCTGGGACTCGCCGGCGAAGACCTGATCCGCAAGGTCCTGGCCCTCGCCGATGACTTCGATCGGGCCATTGAGGCCAGACCCGCGTCGATCGCCGAGGACCCCTGGTTCGAAGGGATCGCCGCGATCGATCGCAAGCTACGCCTGCTGCTCGAGAGCGAGGGCGTGACCACGATCGACGCGGCCGCTGGCCGGCCCTTCGATCCTCGCGAGCACGAGGCGATCGCCACCGTCCCGGACTCGCGCCGGGCTGAGGGCGAGATCGTCGAGGAGGTCCGGCGCGGCTATCGACTCCGCGACCGCGTCATCCGCCCGGCCCTCGTTGCCGTGGCCACCTCGGTCGACGCCACAGGCGACGCAATCCCAGTACGACCCAACTGAACGGACTCACGAAAAGGAGCATCTCGCGACATGGGCAAGATCATCGGCATTGACCTCGGCACGACCAACTCCGTCGTGGCCGTCATGGAGGGCGGGGAGCCGACCGTCATCGCCTCCGCCGAGGGCGGGCGCACCGTCCCGTCCGTCGTGGCCTTCACCAAAACCGGCGAGCGGCTGGTGGGCCAGCTGGCCAAGCGCCAGGCGGTCACCAACCCGGCCAACACCGTCTATTCCATCAAGCGCTTCATGGGCCGCCGGTGGGATGACCCTGAAGTCAAGCGGTCCATGAAGTTCGTGCCGTACGCCGTCGAGAAGGACGGCAAGAGCGACGGCGTCGCGGTGAAGCTCGCCGACGGCAAGAGCTACACCCCGCCCGAACTCAGCGCGATGATCCTGCAGAAGCTCAAGACGGACGCGGAGGCCTATCTCGGCGAGAAGATCACCGAAGCGGTCATCACCGTTCCGGCCTACTTCGATGACACCCAGCGCCAGGCGACCAAGGACGCGGGGCGGATCGCGGGTCTGGACGTCAAACGGATCATCAACGAGCCAACCGCCTCTGCCCTGGCCTATGGCCTCGACAAGCAGCACGACGAGAAGATCGCGGTCTACGACCTGGGCGGCGGAACCTTCGATATTTCCATCCTCGAGCTTGGCGAGGGGGTCTTCGAGGTCAAGGCGACCAACGGCGACACCCATTTGGGCGGCGACGACTTCGACCAACGGGTGATCGACTGGCTGCTGGCCGAATTCAAGAAGGACCAGGGGATCGACCTGGCCAAGGACCAGCAGGCCCTCCAGCGGCTCAAGGAGGCCGCCGAAAAGGCCAAGATCGAGCTCAGCTCGACCGCCTCCACAGAGATCAACCTGCCGTATGTGACGGCCGACGCCAGCGGCCCGAAGCATCTCGTCATCACACTCACCCGGGCCAAGCTCGAAGACCTGGTCGCGGACCTGATCGAGAAGACCAAGGGCCCGGTCCTCGCCGCCATGAAGGACGCCGGGCTGAAGCCGAGCGAAATCGACGAGGTGATCCTCGTCGGGGGCATGACTCGTATGCCCGCCGTCGTCGATGCGGTCAAGGCCATGTTCGGTGGCAAGGAGCCGCACAAGGGCGTCAACCCGGACGAGGTTGTCGCCATCGGCGCCGCGATCCAGGCCGGCGTGCTGGCCGGTGACGTCAAGGACGTGCTCCTGCTCGACGTGACGCCGCTATCGCTCGGGATCGAGACGCTTGGCGGGGTCATGACCAAGCTGATCGAGCGCAATACGACGATCCCAACGTCGAAGTCACAGGTCTTTTCGACCGCCTCGGATTCGCAGTCGCAGGTGGAGATCCACGTCCTCCAGGGCGAGCGTGACTTTGCCGCGGATAACAAGACGCTCGGTCGATTCATCCTCGACGGGATTCCACCGGCCCCGCGCGGCGTTCCGCAGGTTGAGGTCACGTTCGACATCGATGCCAACGGGATCCTCGACGTCAAGGCCAAGGACCGTGCGACCGGCAAGGAACAGCAGGTCCGGATCACGGCCTCGTCCATGCTGGACAAGAGCGCGGTGGACCAGATGGTTCGCGATGCGCAGGAGCACGCGGAAGAGGACAAGGCCCGACGGGAGTCGGTCGAGACCCGTAACCAGGCCGAGTCGTTGACCTTCCAGGCGGAGCGGGCGCTCAAGGATCTTGGTGACAAGGTCTCGTCCGAGGACAAGCTCGAGGTTGAGAACTCGGTTGCATCGCTCCGGGAGGCGCTAAAGGGCGCGGAGCTGGAGCCGGTCCGCACCGGCATGTTGTCACTGACCGAGGTGCTCCAGCGTGTCTCGACGACCGCCTACCAGGCCGCCGGGTCCGGTCCCGGCGACGCCGACGGCGGGGAGCCTTCGACCAACGGCTTCGAGCCGGACGAGGGCCCGGAGCCGAGTGGCAAGGCCAAGGAAGGCGAGGAAGCGGTCGAGGGCGAATTCAAGGAGGTCTGAGCGCGGCCCGCGCGAAGATGCCGCGACCCGGCCTGTTCGGGGTTAGGTGGCCAGCCGTTCGACCTCGACAGCTGCGGCGTGCGGCTGATCGTTGGGCAGCTCCGTGCCGGCTGGCGCGGGCGCTGTCGCGCCCGGTCCGTCGATCATGCGTTGCGCCAGGTCCAGGGTGCGCAGGTGCGGGGCGAACACCGCCACGACCGCGACCACCGCGAGGGTGACGAACCCGCCTCCGACCACGCTGGGAACGACGCCGAAGATGGACGCCGCGACACCGCTCTCGAACGCCCCGAGTTCGTTCGACCCGCCGATGAACACGTAGTTGACCGACGCGATCCGGCCGCGCATCGCCTCTGGCGACTCGACCCGCAGGATGAGGCTCCGGATCACGACGCTCACGCCGTCCGCGAACCCGCTCACGAACAGGGCCGCTAGCGACAGGATGAAGAGTGACGATAGGCCGAACACGACCATCGAGACCCCGAAGATCGTCACGCAGGCGAGGAAGATCGGCCCCGCGCGACGACGCGGCTGGAGACGTGCGGTCGCCAGCATGGCAATGAGCGCTCCGGCGGCCGGTGCCGTTCGGAGCAATCCCAGGCCAAGCGGACCGACCATCAGGATGTCGGTCGCAAAGACGGGCAGCATCGCGATTGCGCCACCGAAGAAGACAGCGAACAGGTCCAGGGCCATCGAGCCGACGAGCACCTGGTTTCCTGCCACGTAGCGAACCCCGCTTGTCAGGCTTTCGACCATGGATTGGTCCGCATCGGGCTCCGGAATTGGCTTCCCCTTGATCAGCGCGACAAAGCCCGTGGAACCCGCCAGGAGCAGGACGATCG
Source organism: Chloroflexota bacterium (assembly GCA_031401015.1). Lineage (GTDB taxonomy): Bacteria > Chloroflexota > Limnocylindria > Limnocylindrales > CSP1-4 > SPCO01. The sequence goes on from JANNQZ010000116.1 coordinate 22,070, forward strand.
CGAAGTAGGTCGCCGGTAGCCCGATGACCGCGACCCCGATGCCGCCAAGCACTGGTCCGAGAATGCTGCCCAGGGTCCAGCTCGAGCCAATCCACGAGGTTCCCGTCGACGCGTGCTCGATCGGGATGACCTGAGCCTCGAGTGCTGATAGCGCCGGACGCTCGAATCCGGAGGACACGCCGATCACGAACCCCACGGCGAGGATCAGCGGTAGCCCGATCAGGGACGGCGTCAGCGAACCGACGGCGAGCGCCAGGGCTGCGAGGGTGAGTGCCGAGGACGCGACGATCACGATGCTGCGGCGGTCGCGTCGATCGGCCAGGTGCCCGCCGATGAGCATCAAGGCGAGTGCGGGGATCGCCTCGACCAGGCCAAGCAAACCGAGTGCGAGCGGGTCACCCGTGACTTCATATGTCTGGAAGGCGATCACGGTGGCCAACGCGCTTGCCCCAAGCGATTGGGTGGTTCGAGCGCCCAGGAGGGCCCGAAACTCGGCGATGGCGATGACGCTGTTCCTGGGAGTCGGCGCGGGCGTGCGTCGGGTGCCGGTCATCGCGACAGAGTAGACGGGCGCGGGAGCAGCGGGTGCGGCGGTGGGCGCCGCCGGTCGCGCAGCCGATCGAGCGCCTCGCCGTCAAAGGTGATCCGGACAACGAGATACCCACCCAAGGCGGCCACCAAGTCACCCAGGTCCTCGGCCCCGATCCGCCCAGCACGTTCAGCCTCGATCTCGCCCACGACAAACCGCGACAACTTCGCGGCGGTCGCGAGCTGCGCCTGGGTCCATCCGCGCCGTCTCCGGAGCAGGCGGACATCGCCGCCGAGGCGCGTTGCGTCCATGGCTTCGAGTGTGCCCGTCGGCGCTCACCCTGGACGTATCCGGGACGTGGCCCCTCCGCGTCGCTACACTATCAACAAACCGACCGGTCGGTCGGTTACCAGTTGGTGGCGACGGATCGTGAGTTCGAACGAAGGACGTCCCGTGACCCAGGCGGAACGCAGCCGGTCGCGACGCGAGCAGATCCTGGATGCCGCGTTCCACACCTTTACCCGGCGCGGCTACCGGGATACCGCGATGGATGAGATCGCGGCGGCCGCGGACACGAGCAAGGGCGGCGTCTACTTCCACTTCCCGACCAAGGAAGCGATCTTCCGCGAACTGATCCGGACGACCGCGGATCGGCTCGCGTCGAAGGTAGAGCGCGCAGTGGCCGAGCAGACTGAGCCGATTGCCCGCGCTGACGCCGCGCTCCGAACCGTGCTGATGACGTTCGCCGGCCACCGGACGATGGCCCGCCTGTTCTTCATCGATGCGATGGGGGCGGGGCGCGTCTTCAATGCCGAGACGAACGAACTCCACGACCGCTTTGCCGGGATGATTGGGAGGTACCTTGACGAGGCGGTGGCCGAACGGGTGATCCCACCCGTGGACACGGCGCTGGTCGGGGTGGCGTGGTTCGGGGCGCTGAACGAGGTCGTCGCGCGCTGGTTGTTGGTCGACGATGCCGCCCCGCTTGAGGCGGCCTACCCGACGCTGCGCGCCTTGTTGTTGCGAGGGGTGGGTGTCAGTGAGGCGCGAATCGCTTCATTAACCGACCGGGCCGTTTCGTGACTGTGGCCGACTCCGTGGCCGGCCGGACCGCTCGGGGTAGGGTCCCGGCGACCGACGGGCCGGCGACGACGGCGTTCCGGACGCATCTTGAAGCCGTACGGATTGCTGGCGACCCGGGACATCTCGTCTGGGCGACGTGCTCGGTGCCCGAACTCGATCCGATCTCCCTCTATGCCACAGCCCGTGCGCTTGGCTTCGAGGCGGTGCTTTGGCTTCAGCCGGCGGCTGGACGGTCGATCGTGGGCATTGGGCGTGCCTGGGCGATCGAGTCGCGAGGCCCGGAGCGGTTCTCCGCGGCTGCGCTGGCGTGGCGTGCCGTTCTCAACGGCGCGGTCGGTCCAAGCGGTGCGGCGGCCGACTCGCCGGGGAATGGACCGATCCTGCTCGGTGGGCTCGGGTTCAGCGGACGGAAGCCGGCGTCGGGCGACGCCTGGAGTCCGTTCGGCGCGGCGTCGCTCGTCCTGCCGAAGTTCACGGTCTCGCGGGACCCGTCGGGGGCGTTCCTGACGACCGCTGCGGGGCCTGGGCAGCCTCGCGGGCTTGATCCCGAGCGGCTGGAACGTGATTGGGCCGATCTGGTCAGCCGCTGCCAGGATCGTCCGGTGGCGATGGGCGGAGTCTGGCCCGGGTCCATCGGCGCGGCCGCTGCCACTGCGCAGAGCACTCCCGATCGCGCGGCCTGGGATCGGATTGTCGGCCTGTTCGCCGGCGCAGTCGGGCGTGGTCGACTCGACAAGGTCGTGTTGTCGCGCCGAGTCGCGTATCGGACGACGGCCGACTTCGATCTCGTGTCGGCGCTTCAGCACCTTGCTCGCACGGCACCGGAGAGCACGACCTTCGCGTTCGGCCGGCAGGGAGCCACCTTCCTGGGCGCCACCCCGGAGCGACTCGCACGAACGAAGGGACGCTCGTTCGAGACCGTCGCGATCGCCGGGTCGGCGGCAAGAGGGCAGGACCCTGCCGAGGATGCCCGGTTTGCGGCGGCGCTGCTGGCAAGCGAGAAGGACCGCGAGGAGCAGGCAGTCGTCGTCGAAACGCTCAGGTCAAGCCTCGCGCCGATCGCCGAGGTCATGGACGTTCCCGACGCCCCCGGCATCCTGAAGCTCAGGCACGTTCAGCACCTGGTGACGCCGATCACCGGGCGCCTCCGCGAGGAGCAGGGTCTGCTCGCGCTGGCCGAGCGACTGCATCCGACGCCAGCCGTTGGCGGGGCGCCGCGCGATGTGGCGCTCGAGATGATCGCCGAGCACGAGCACGCCGATCGTGGCTGGTACGCCGGGCCGATCGGCTGGCTGGGTGCCGACGGTGACGGAGAGCTGATGGTCGCCCTGCGCTGCGGGCTGGTGACGGGTTCGCAGGCCACCCTGTTCGCCGGCTGCGGCATCGTTGCCGATTCGGATCCCGCCAGGGAGTGGGAGGAGTCACGGCTGAAGTTGCGCGCGATGGGGCTGGCCCTCGCCGTCCCCGGGGAGGACGAATGACCGGCACTCTGGCGCTGCGAGCGATGGTCCAGGCCCTGGTCGACGCCGGGGTGGAGGATGTGGTCGCCTGTCCGGGATCCAGGTCGACGCCGTTGGCCCTCGCGACCCGGGCGCATCCGGGACTGCGCGTCCGTGTGCTGCTTGACGAGCGCTCGGCCGGGTTCTTTGCGCTGGGCCTGGCGAAGGCATCGCGCCGCCCGGTGGCCGTCGTGGTGACCTCGGGAACCGCGGTCGCCAACCTCCTGCCAGCGGTTGTGGAGGCGTCGCTCGCCCGGGTTCCCCTGGTCCTGTTGACCGCGGACCGACCGCCCGAGTTGCGCGATCGCGGCGCGCCCCAGACGATCGACCAGGTCCACATCTTTGGTGGCCACGTGCGCTGGTTCGCGGACCTACCAGTCATGGACGACCTGCCGGAGACGCGGCGACACATGGAAGCGGCGGTCGGGCGCGCGGTGGCGACGGCTCGTTCCGCGCCGCAGGGTCCCGTGCAACTCAACGTCCCGTTCCGCGAGCCCCTGGTGCCAGGCTCGGCGTTGGGGCCCTTGGACCCGCCGGGACCGGGTTCCGTGTCAGCGCCACCGGACCCGCCGGCGCCGGCGACATTCGACGGCGCCCGAAGGAGGGGCGCCGGGCGGTCATTCGTCGACGCCGTAGTCGGTCGGCCGACCCTGGCCGTGGTCGACCTTGGGGACCTGGCCACGCGTTTCGGTGGCATCGAGCGAGGCCTGATCGTCGCCGGCCCGCAGGATGACCCGGACGTCCCGGCTGCCCTCGCCCGGCTCGCCGCGGTGACCGGCTATCCGATCCTGGCAGACCCACTCTCTGGCAGCCGCTGTGGTCCGCACGATCGCTCGCACGTCATCGCCCACGCCGATCACCTGGTCAGGCCCGGGCGCTGGCGCGATGCTCACCTGCCGGACCTCGTGATCCGCTTCGGTGCTGCTCCAACCTCCAAACCGGTGATGACCATGCTGGCCGACGAGCCGCCGATCCAGATCGTCGTGGACGGCGATGGCGGGTGGCGTGAGCCGGCGCTGATCGCGACCACATTCATCCATGCCGACGCCGCAGCGACCGCACTCGCCCTTGCCGATCGTCTCGCTGGTTCGGGCGCCGTCACCGACGCACGCGCCTCGAACTGGGCGTCCGCGTGGCGTGTCGCGGACGCCGCCGCGGACCGAGCCCTGCGCGATTGGCTGGCCGGCGTGACCCGGCGCGGTGAGCCGTTCGAAGGGCACCCGTTTACCCTACTCGCGGACGAGCTTCCGGATGGCGCCCTGCTGTGGGCCGGGAACAGCATGCCTGTGCGGGACCTCGATGCCTGGCTCCCGGCCGGCCCGCGCGCCATTCGGGTGCTCTCGAACCGCGGTGCCAATGGGATCGACGGCGTGGTCTCGACCGCCCTGGGTTCGGCTGCAGCCGGGATCGAGCCGGTCGTGCTGGTAGTCGGCGACGTTTCGTTCCTGCACGACCTGAACGCACTAGTGGCGGCCAGGCTGCACGACCTGTCCGCGACCATCGTGCTGATCGACAACGACGGCGGCGGGATTTTCTCCTTCCTCCCGCAGGCGTCGACCAGTGCTCCAGGGGTAGGGCTGCCGGACCACTACGAGGAACTGTTCGGAACACCGCATGGCATCGACGTCGGGCCGATCGTCGAGGCCCTGGGTGGGCAATATCGACGCGTCGGGCCTGCCGATCTGGGCGACGCGATCGCCGACTCGATTGTGAGGCCGGGTGTGCAGGTCCTGAGCCTCCGGACCGACCGAGCCCGCAACGTCGAGCTCCACCGGGAGGCAGCCGCCGCCGTTGCGACGGCGCTCGAGCGGCCATGAGCGCCGTGACGATCGATGGCCTGCGCTGGGAAGTCCGCGTCCGCGGCGCGGGGGTCCCGCTTCTCCTGCTTCACGGGTTCATGGGACGGGGGTCGAGTTGGGTTGGGCACGCGAGGGCCTTCGCCCGGCTGTACCGGGTCGTCGTCGTTGACCTGCCCGGCCACGGCCGATCGGGAATTCCCCCGGACGGGCGACGCGGGAGCGTGGAGCGGATTGCTGACGACCTCGCCGAGGTCCTCGGGCGAGTCGGTTGCGCACCGGCGCACGTCCTCGGGTACTCGCTTGGCGCGCGGGTCGCCTTGCGTCTGGCCGTCGCTCATCCGCAAACGTTGCGCCGTCTCGTGCTCGAAAGCCCCTCGGCGGGGCTGGCCTTCGAGGTCGAACGGGCCACTCGACGCGCCGCTGACTCGGACCGGGCCGAGCGCCTGGAGCGAGAGGGGATCGCGGCGTTCGTCAACGATTGGGAGCGGGAACCGATCTTCTCCAGCCTCAACAGCCTGCCGCGCGCCCGGGCGGCGCGACTCCGTGCCGACCGGCTCCG
>JANNQZ010000117.1:0-3733 GCA_031401015.1 Chloroflexota bacterium
TGACGTCGGTGAGCGAGGAGCCGAGATGGCGGATCATCTTCGTGCGCTGTGCCTCGCCGCCCGACAGCGTGCCTGACGGCCGGTCGAGGGAGAGGTATCCCAACCCGATCTCCGCGAACGAGTCGAGGGAGTGTTGCAGTGCCGCCAGCAGCGGCCCAACGGACGGCGCATCCAGTCCTCGCACCCAGTCGGCCAGGTCGCTGATCTGCATCGAGCAGACGTCGGCGATGTTCTTGCCCTCGATCCGCGACAACAGGACCTCCCGGGTGAGCCGGGTTCCGTCGCACTCGGGGCACGTCTGGAACGTGACCGCGCGTTCGACGAAGGCGCGGATGTGTGGCTGCATCGCGTCGACGTCCTTGGAAAGCATTGATTTCTGGATCTTCGGGATCACGCCCTCGTACGTGAGGTTGATCCCTTCGACCTTGATCTTCGTCGGCTGCCCGTAGAGCAGCTTGTCGAGGTCCTTCCTGGTGTACTCGCCGACCGGCTGGTCCATGTCAAAGCCGGCGCCGCTGAAGATCCGGCCGTACCAGCCGTCCATGCTGTAGCCGGGGATGGTGAGCGCGCCCTGGCTGAGGGACTTGCTCTCGTCGTAGAGCGCGGTGAGGTCGAAGTCGCTGACCGCCCCCATGCCCTCGCAGCGCGGGCACATGCCGCCGAGGTACACGACGTCGCGCACCACGTTCTTCTCAACCCGGCCACCGGCCTTGTCGGTGCTCATGACCCCGCTCGCGGTCCGGGTGGGGACGTTGAACGAGAAGGCGGTCGGCGGTCCGATATGCGGCTGCCCGAGCCGGCTGAACAGGATGCGCAGCATCGCGCTGGCGTCGGTTGCGGTGCCGACGGTGGAGCGGACGTTGGCGCCCATCCGTTCCTGGTCGACGATGATCGCCGTCGTCAGCCCATCGAGCACGTCGACGTCCGGGCGCGCCAGGGTGGGCATGAAGCCCTGTACGAACGCGCTGTAGGTCTCGTTGATCATCCGCTGCGACTCTGCGGCGATGGTGCCGAACACGAGCGAACTCTTGCCCGAGCCGGAAACGCCGGTGAACACCGTCAGCCGGCGCTTCGGGATCTCGATGCTGACGTCCTTGAGATTGTTGACCCGCGCCCCCTGGACGCGGATCAGATCGTGGCGGTCGGCGACGTGCAGCTCAGCTCACCGCTTTCTTGACGAGCTCGGCGATCCGCGCCTCGGAGCGAGGGGTCAACTCGGTCACGGCGAAGGCGATCGGCCACATCTCGCCGTCGTCGATGCGGGCGTCGGGCTGGAAGCCGAACGTCGAGTATCGAACCTTGAACTTCGAAGCCGCCTGGAAAAAGCAGATGACCTTGCCGTCCCTGGCGTACGCGGGCATCCCGTAGTACGTCCTCGGCACGAGGGACGGCGCCGTCGTCGTGACGAGCTCGTGGATCCGCTCGGCCATGACGCGCTCGGCGGTCGGCATCTCGGCGACCTTCGCGCGCACGTCGCGTTCGCCCTCGGCCCGTTCGTCGACCGAGCCGCGACGGGAGGCTGCCTTTCGTTCTCGGACGCTCTCCTGCATCGCGGCTCGCTCTTCCTCTGTCCAGACGTTGGCAGCGTTGCGGGCCGCACTGCCTTTCGTAGTCGTGCCTTTCGCTTCTGTCATGGCAGTCTTCCTCCAACCTCGGGGCCGTCACCTTGCTCGCGGCCGTCAGCTTGACAGCCGGGAAGTGGATGCTAGCATCGATATCATCCGATGGAATCGAAAGTGAGTCGAGTGTCTCAGCTGATCGTACGTGACATTCCCCCAGAAGTGGTGGGAGCGCTGAAGCGGCGTGCGGCTCGTCATGGCCGGTCCGCGGAAGCGGAGCACCGGTCCATCCTCCGTGCCGTCCTCCAGGAGGAGATCGAAGCTGGCTCGTTCAAGGCCATGCTCGCGTCCATGCCGGATGTCGGGTCGGATGACGATTTCGACCAGGAACGCGACTTGCCGCGCCCCTTGGCATGAGCTGGCTCATCGACACAAACGTCGTGTCCGAGCTGCGCAAGGGTGATCGGGCGAACGATGGGATCCGCGCGTGGTTTGCGGAGTCGCGCGAGGACGAACTCTTCACGAGCGTCCTCGTCCTCGGCGAGATCCGCCGCGGGATCGAGTCGATCCGTCGCCGAGACACGCCGTCCGCGCTGGCCCTCGAGCAATGGCTGGACAGGCTCACGGCAGACTTCGGGGAACGCGTCCTGCCGATCGATGTACGAGTCGCGGATCGGTGGGGGACGCTGAACGTGCCGAACCCGGTGCCCACGGTGGATGGGCTCCTGGCCGCCACGGCCCTGGTCCACGAGCTGATCCTCGTCACGCGCAACGTTCGCGACGTGGCGAACACCGGGGTTCGCGTCCTCGATCCGAGTCGGTGAGACAGCCTGCGCTGAGGCGCTGTGGACCTGACTGACCGACTTCGAGCCCTTGCGGATGTCCTGCCGATGCTGGAGGCCACCGACGCAGACTTCGGGCACTGGGAGCTGCCGCCGCCTCGCGACGGCGTGCACTCGCTCGGCTGGTTCGAATTCGGGCGGACGGCGGAGGCCTGGCGGAGCGCCGTCACGCGTGGCGCCTGGATCGTGGGCGCCTTCGACTGGTCGAGCTGGCTGGCAGGCGACGAAGGTCGCGCCCTGCGTGACGATCCCGCGGCGATCGCGAGCGCCACGCCCGACCAGCTCGCGCGACTCCTGACGGCCATCGTGCGATCCGATCGCTTCGTGGAGGGCTCGATCGCGGGCGCCTTCGAATCAGGCCTACTTGCCGGGATCTCGCGCCGCGCCGCAGCCCTGCTCTTATTCTCGAGCGACCCTCACGATGACAGGTCCCGGTCCTCCAGTTCCCACGCGTGATCCATGACGTGCTGGGCGGTGCGACGGATCAGGAACTGGATCGGCCAGGTGCGCGCCGGCTTGCCCTCAGCGTTGTAGGCGCGGATGGCATCGAGGTAGTCCTGTCGATGCGTGGCGAGGCCGTCCCGGGTGTGGACCACATCGAGGTCCGTCCGAACGCCGACCCTGCGGGACCAGTTCACGGGCTCCGTGGCGTACACGTGGCGGATGATCCGGCCTCGATCGCGCCCAGCGCCCCGTGGTTGCGGGCGCAGCTCGGGATAAACCCGGGCGGCGATGTCGTCGAACGCGGCCCAGCAGGCGCGTAGGAGGTCGAGCCGCCGCTCCAGGTCGGCAGAGGACAGAACGTCGCGCTCGATCTGCGACGGCACGTGGGCGATGCCCCAGACACCGGTCGAGCTCGGTCCGGGGACGCGTTCGACCACCGCCACGGCCCCCGCCCGCGAGAACGCGCTGCCCAGGCCGGCCCGTTCGGCGACGCCGGCATAGCGGGGGAGGTACGACGACAGCTTCTCAAGCGCGCCCTCCTCCGATGTGCCCCAGCGATCGAGGCCGGGCCAATCCATGGCACCTGCCACGACCCGGCGCCTTGCCGATCTCGAGGATCACGCGGAGGCTGTGGGTCATGTCAGGAAGCCTATCGCGATGTCGGGTCGGCGACTGGTGTTCCTCAGGCCTTGGCGAGGACCTCGCGCAGCCTTGCTGCGAAGGCGGCCGGATCGCCGGCCCGGCCGTATTCGCCGCCGAGGAAGCCACCATGGTCGCCCGGGAAGTTGACGGGCTCCGTGCCGAGCCGCTCGGCGGCGGCCTCCGCGCCGCGGTGCGCCAGCTCGCCATCCGACTCCGCGCCGGCAGCCAGCACGATCCGGGTCGAGG
>JANNQZ010000118.1:0-10698 GCA_031401015.1 Chloroflexota bacterium
GGCTCGCCACTGCGGACAAGCCCGAGAGCCAGGAGATCTGCTTCGTCCCCGGCGGCGACTACCGCGACGCCTTGCGGGAACGTGCCGGCTGGGCGCCGACCGCCGGTCCGCTGCTGGACCATGACGGCGAGCCGGTGGGGGAGCATGGGGGCGTCGCGGCCTACACGATTGGACAGCGGCAAGGCCTCGGCGTTGCGCTAGGTTCGCCGCGCTATGTCAGCAGGATGGACCCGTTGACCAACACGATCACGCTTGGCCGCCGCCAGGACCTCGAAACGACCACGATCGAGCTCGAGCGGGTGAGCTTCATCGCCGGGCGCGCGCCCAGCGCTGGGTCAAGTAGTCCCGCGTCGTACTACGACGGCGCAGGATCGTCGTTCCGGGCCGAGGTTCGGATCCGCCACCGCACGACGCCGATCCCGGCCACCGTTCGCCCAGCCGTCGCCGCCGAGGGATCCGGGCGGTGGCTCGTCGAGACCGACACCCCGGTCTGGGCGGCAGCACCGGGTCAGGCCGCCGTCCTCTACGCCGGCGAGGTGGTCCTCGGCGGCGGTCGGATCATGCGCCCAACCGTCGCGGCCCCTGCCTTCGGACCAGCTGACGCCGAGCTCATCGGCGCGGACGTGTGAGCGTCGAGCCGGCGCTCGTCCTCGCGATCCTGCTCGGCATCTTTCACGCATCGGTCTACGTGCTCGTCCGGGGCCACGCGGGTGGCCGATTGCCGCTCATCGTCGGCGGGGCGATCCTGGGCGCCTGGGCGGGTGACGCCCTCGGCGATCGGCTCGAGATCGACGCGTTCTCGATCGGCGACTTCAGACTTCTCGCCGCGTCCGTCCTCGCCTGGCTCGGCATCGCGATCGCGAGCGCGCTGGCGTTCCTGGGTCCATCGAAGGGTGGGGTCTGACCGCCGAAGCTCCGGGCTCGGTACCATTGCGCCCGATGGCGACCCTTCCCCTCCAGGTCCAGGATCCCCGGATCACGTCGATGCCCGCCGCGGAGATCCGCCGGAGGTTCGTCGAGTTCTTCGCCGAGCGCGGCCACACCGCGGTTCCCAGCGCGGGTCTTGTGCCGGCCGGCGACGCGACGCTCCTTTTCACCAATTCCGGGATGGTCCAGTTCAAGGACGTGTTCACCGGCGCCGAAACGCGCTCGTACAAGCGCGCGGTCGACTACCAGCGCTGTCTGCGCGTCGCCGGCAAGCACAACGATTTCGAGGAGGTCGGGCGGACCCCGCGCCACCACACGCTCTTCGAGATGCTCGGCAACTGGAGCTTCGGCGACTACTTCAAGCGTGAGGCGATCCACTGGGCCTGGGACTTCCTGACGGGCAACCTCGGGATCCCCGGTGACCGCCTGGCCGCCACGACCTACCGCGATGACGAGGTGGCCTGGAGCGTGTGGCGCGACGAGATCGGACTGCCGCCGGAGCGGATGGCCCGCTGGGGCAACGTGGATGGCGGCGACGACAAGAACTTCTGGCGCATGGCCGAGACCGGACCGTGCGGACCGTGCAGCGAGATCCACTTCGATCGCGGCCCACAGTTCTCGGAGGGGCCCGAGTGCACCCCGGATCACTCCGAGACCTGTCCGCGCTGGCTGGAGATCTGGAACCTGGTGTTCATGGAGTTCGACCAGCGTCCCGATGGTCGCGTCCCGCTGCCGTTCACCAGTGTCGACACGGGGCTGGGCCTGGAGCGCCTTGCCAGCGTCCTCCAGCAAGTGCCGACCAACTACGACACGGACCTGTTTCTCCCGATCCATGCTCGGATGCGCGAGCTGATCGGTCACGACCCGGAGGCGTTCGAGGCCGAGCGGTTCAGCTACCAGGTCATCGCCGATCACTCGCGGGCCGTCACCTTCCTGATCGCCGACGACGTGTTGCCTTCGAACGAGGGGCGCGGCTATGTCCTGCGACGGATCCTGCGACGGGCCGTGCGGCACGGCCGGCTCCTGGGTCGACGCGACCCGTTCATGGCCGATGCCGCGTCGGTCGTGATCGAGGTGATGGGTGAGGCCTATCCGCATCTCGTGGCCCGCCGGGACGAGATCCTCGCGGCGATCTTGCGCGAGGAAGAACAGTTCAACCGGACCCTGGACCGCGGCACGGACCGTCTCGGCAAGGCGATCAGCCGGCTCCACCGGGACGCGAGCCCGGGAGGTGGTGGCGGCTCCGTCGTGCCGGCGCCGCAGGTCGGTCGACGCCCGGAGGACCTCCGAGCCGAAGCGCTCACGCTGTCCGGCGATGTGGCCTTCGAACTGCACGACACGTTTGGCTTCCCGATCGACCTGACCGTCGAGATGGCCGCCGAGTCCAATGTCCGGGTCGACCGCGCCGGGTTCGACCGCGCACTGGCCGGACAGCGCGACCGCAGCCGATCCGGCAAGAAGGCGCAGCTCTCGAAGCATGCGGAGCTGAACGCGATCTATGGCGCGATCCACGGGCGTGGTGGCGACACCCAGTTCCTCGGGTACGACACGACCATCGCGGAGGTCCGGGTCGTGGCGATCCTGCGCGACGGCATGGAGTTCCAGGAGCTGACCGGTCACGGCGAGGCCGAGGTCGTGCTGGACCAGACCCCGTTCTATGCCGAGGGCGGCGGCCAGGTCGGTGACCAGGGTCTGCTCCTCGAAGCGGGCGGCGGCAGCGAGCTCTTCTCGGTCACCGACACCCAGAAACCGCTCGGCGGTCTGATCGTCCATCGCGGCACCCTGCACGGGCGGTTGCGCGTCGGGGAAACGGTGCAGGCCGTCGTGGACGCCGTCCGTCGCGCCCACACGATGCGCAATCACACCGGCACGCACCTCCTCCATCGGGCGCTGCGTAACGTCGTCGGCGAGCGAGCGCGCCAGGCCGGTTCACTGGTGACGCCGGACTACCTGCGCTTCGATTTCCCGTTCGATCGTGGGTTGACGCGTGAGGAGACCGATGCCATCGAGGATGAGGTCCGCCGGATCATTCGCGACGATCGACCCGTCTCCATCGCCTTGATGAGCATGGCGGACGCGATCGAGGGCGGCGCGGACGCCTTCTTTGACGAGAAGTATGGCGAGACCGTCCGCACGATCCGGGTCGAGCACTACAGCTTCGAGCTGTGTGGCGGCACGCACTGCCGGGCGAGCGGCCAGATCGGTGGCTTCGTGATCACCGGCGAGCGCAGCATCGGGTCTGGCATGCGCCGCATCGAGGCGGTCACCGGAGCCGCCGCGGACGCCCTCGTACGGGACCGGTTCGTCGCCCTCGAGCGTGCCGCCGATGCGGTCGGCGCGCAGTCGCCCGAAGCGGTACCGGCCCGGATCGCCGCGTTACAGGACGACCTTCGAGAGACAAGGCGCCGACTCAAGGCCGGGTCGGGGTCCGCCCTGCCGAAGCCAGGCGAGCTGGCGGCCGCCGCGACCGAGATTGCGCCCGGCGTGCGGCTCGTCGCGCAGGCGATCGCGTATGAGTCGATGGACGCGCTCAAGGCGGTGGCGCGTGACCTGAGTGACGTGCTTGGGTCGGGTGTGGTCGCGCTTGCGCTCGATGCCGACGAGCCGCAGCTCTTCGTCACCGTGTCCGAGGATCTCGTGGCGATCGGGATCTCGGCCGGCGACCTCGTGACGGCAGCCATGTCGAGCATCGAGGGCAAGGGTGGCGGGCGCCCGGGGATGGCCCAGGGCAAGGGAACCCGTCGCGACGGCCTGGCTGCCGCACTGGCGGCGATCCGTTCCCGCCTCGAGACTGGAGCCTGATGGCGTTCTGGCGACGGATCTGGCAGCGTGACGGGCAGGAGGCCCTGGCCGCCTGCACCGCGCTGGACGTCGGGACGGAGTTCGCCAAGGCGCTCGTCTTCGATATCAACTCTGCCGGTCACGGTACTGTGCGGGGCGTCGGACGCAAGCGGCAGGGCCTGTCGCATATGCAGTCCGGCACGGTCGCCGATATCGCGGCTGTCGTCGACAACTGCGCGGTGGCGCTCCAGGAAGCCGAGGAGATGGCCGGGTTTCGGCCGACCCAGGTGGTCGTCGGGATTGCCGGAGAGCTGGTCAAGGGCTTTACCACCACGCACGCTCAGGAGCGTCGGAAGCCGGACCAGCCGATCACCGAGGGCGAGCTCGGGAAGCTGATTGACATCGTCCAGCGCGAGGCGCTCCAGGAGGCCGAGCGGGCGATCACGTGGGAGACCGGTCTCCCGCATGTCGACGTTCGGCTGGTCCATGCCGCCGTGACCGGGGCATCGATCGACGGCTACGCCCTGACCAACCCGGTGGGGTTCAAGGGACGGCACGTCTCGATCGGGATCTTCAATGCCTTCGCGCCGCTGGTCCACCTCGGCGCACTCCAGAGCGTGGCGTCACAGCTGGACCTCGAACTGCTCGAGATCGTGGCCGAGCCGTACGCAGTCGCCCGGGTGCTGGGGAGTGACCATATCCGCCAGGCCGGCGCGTTGTTCGTTGACGTCGGTGGCGGGACCACGGACGTGGCGCTGGTCCGCAAGGGCGGGATCGAAGGGACGCGGATGTTCGCCCTCGGTGGACGTGCCTTTACGAAGAGCCTTGCCGACCGGCTTGACCTGCCCTTCCCGCGCGCCGAATCCCTCAAGGTGGACTACGCCCGCGGCATCGCCGTCGACCATGCCGCGGACGTCGCGCGGATCGTGGCCGATGATGTCGGCGTGTGGGCGGCAGGCGTGGAACTGGTGATGGAGGAGCTGTCGGCGGGGGACCTGCTGCCGGGCCGCATCTTCCTGTGCGGCGGCGGGTCGCGGTTGCCCGAGATCCGCGACGCCCTCGCTTCGGAGGCGTTCTGGCGGCGGCTGCCGTTCGCGCGACCGCCGGAGATCACGATCATGGGGCCGGACCAGATCGACACGATCTCCGATGCCACGGACCTGCTGGTCGACCAGCAGGATGTCACGCCGCTGGGCCTGGCCTACCAGGCGATCGAGCTGCAGACCTCCGAGGACGTCCTCGACGCCGCCCTGCGCCGTGTCCTGCGCGCGATGAAGGTCTGAGCGCGATGGCCGACGGCATCGTCTATCTCGACATCGACGACGAGATCACCTCGGCGGCGGCGCGGATCCGTGGCGTGGCGGGACGGCGGGTCGCATTGGTCGTGCCATATGGCTCGCGGGTGGCGACGTCCCGGATCAACTTCCGGTTGCTGTCGCGCGACGCGATGATCAACGAGAAGCAGCTGGCGGTGGTAGCGGGCGATTCGGCCACGCGGGCATTGGCTGCATCGGCGGGCCTGCCGGTGTTTGGCTCGGTGTCTGACTATGAGTCGTCGCTGACCGGTGCGCCCGACGATCCGGGCGCCTCGGACGCCGCGCCCGTCGCGCCGTGGCCCCTCGACGGGATGCTCGAAGAGACAGCGGATTCCAGCGCGCCGGAGCCGCCGGAGCCGCCGGAGCCGCCGAAGTCGCCGAAGCCGATCCCGCCGGTCGCTCCGCCTGTACCAGCCTCGACCGCCGCCTCGACCGCCGCGGCGTCGCCGCCCGAACCGTCGGCGCCGCCCGAACCATCGGCGCCGAACGAACCATCGGCGCCGAACGAACCGCCAGCATCACTCGATGCCGCGCTCGCCTGGACGCCAACCGTCGAGGCACCCACGCTGTGGGGTCTGCCGACACCGACATCGAAGCCGCCCCGTGATGGAGGAGTTTCCCCGGCCAGACGCCGCCCCGACAAGGCATCCACGACGAAACCAGCGATGGCCAACCTGACCGCGGAGGGGCTGCGAGCGCCCGACGGTCCCCATCAATCACCGGTCGGCCGGGATCGACCGGCCGCGTCTCCACGCCCTGGTTCGCCGTTGCGGTACGTGGTCGCCCTCGGTGTGCTCGCACTGGTCGTGCTCGCCGGCGCGGTTGGCGCGTACCTGGCCTTGCCGTCCGCCACGATCGTAGTGACCCCGCAACCCGAGGCGATTGCGCCCGTGGAGATTACGGTCACGGCGGACCAGACGGTCACGGCCCCCGACCCGGCTGCCCTGGTCATCCCCGCGCAGAGGGTCACCTTCGACGTGGCCGCCAGCGAGACCTTCCCGGCGACTGGCAAGAGGGTCGAAGAGTTGTCGGCCAGCGGCACGGTCCGGTTCGAAAACCTTGATTTCCTGCGCAGCAACGTCGTCCCGTCCGGCAGCATCGTCAGCACCAACGCCGGCGCCCGCTTCAGGACGACGGCGGCGGTGACCGTCCCAAAGGCCGACATCGTGGGCTTGACTGTCTTCCCCGGGCGGATCGAAGTGAACGTGGCCGCGGTGGAGCCAGGAATCGCCGGCAACGTCGAACCCAACACCATCGTGATTGTCCCGAGGGGAGAGGACCCCAAGGCACTCAAGGTCGTCAACAAGGCCCCGACTACGGGCGGGACCCGCGAGGAGTTCCCCGTGGTGGCCCAGGAGGATGTCGACGCCGCCGTCGAAGCATTGACCGTGGCCATCGAGAACTCCTTCCGCGCTCGCTTGGCGGATCCGTCGCTGCAACCGTCCGGAACGACCCTGCTGATCGAAACCGCCGTGCTTGGCGAGGCGACACCCAGCGAGGATCCGACCGCGTTCGTCGGCCAGGAGATCGAAGCCTTCACGCTTGGCCTGGGTGCCTCGGCCGCCGTGCTCGCGGTCGACCCGACGCCGATCGAGCCGATGGCCGAGGCGCTCGTGCGCGCATCAGTCGAACCGGGCTTCGAACTTGTCGCGGGGTCCATCGGGGTCGAGGTCGGCAAGCCGATGGTCACAGGAGGCGCGATCGAATTCCAGGCGACCGCGACTGGACGACAGATCGCCATCCTTGACCCAGCCGAACTCCGGGGACAGGTGCTCGGGAAGACTCTGGCTGACGCGCGCGAGATCCTGGCCCGTTACGGCTCGGTTGAGCTGACCGCCTGGCCGGATTGGGTCGTGTCCATCCCGACGGCTCCGGATCGGGTGACCCTCCGCATCGAGCGCAGCGTCCCGATCGAGACTGCGCCGCCCGAGACCGGGCCGCCAACCGGGTCGGGTTCGGCGCCGTGAGCCGCCTCCTCGGGATCGATCTTGGCGAGCGCCGGATCGGGCTCGCGATCGCCGACGATGACGGCTCGGCCGCGCGCCCGCTCCAGACCCTGCGACGTCATGCGCGCGCGGAGCTCGACGCCGCCACGCTGGCGATCCTGATCGAGCAGCACGGGGTCGTGGAGCTGGTTGTGGGCCTGCCGCTTGAGGCGTCCGGGGCGGAGGGGCGGCAATCGGCGATCACGCGTACGTGGGCCGCGGCGATGGCTGAGCGTCTGGCGCTGCCCCTGGTCCTCCGCGATGAGCGGCTGACCAGCCACCTCGCCGAGCTCCGCCTCGGCCCCATGAAACGAGGTCGCTCCGGGGGGCCGCCCAGCAAGACCCAACGCGACGCGCATCGTGCCCGCGTGGACCGCGAGGCGGCGGCGATCATCCTCCAGGACGAACTGGACGCCCGCGCCGGCCCACGCCCGGAGGCAGGAGCATGACCATCCGCTCCGGCCGTCGCCCTCGGGACGCTCGCGACTTCAAGGCCAGGCCGTACGATCCCGACGCCTACGCCACGGAGCCGCCTGACGAATTCGGCGAGCCACCTCGCCGTCGGCGCGGGGGTGATGATCAGGGCGGGCGTGGCGGCCCACTGAGCGGGCTGATCGGGCTCGTCAGGTTCGTGGTGTTTGCCGTGATCCTGGCGGGGCTTGTCCTGGTCCTGGCCCTCACCGCGCTCCGCCCGGTGGTCAACAGCGTGGTCCTCGATCTCGCGCGGGACAATCCGGCGGCCTTGCAATTGCCATTCGTGAAGGAGATCGTGCGCGAGGATCTCGGCGCCTTGTTGACCGATCCAGTCTCGGCCGATCCAGCTCAGGTGGAATTCGTTGTCGCGGAAGGCGACACGGCGACCTCGATTGCCGATCGCCTCGAGGTGGGTGGGCTGCTCGCAGACCGCCGCGCCTTCATCTTTCTCGCCACGGAACGTGAACTGGCTGGGTCACTGCGGATCGGAGACTATGTGCTCCGGCGGAACCTGACGCCCGATCAACTGGTCAGCGCGTTGCTGGACCCCCCGGTCATTGCGTTCGTCGATATTTCGCTGCGGACGGGGCTGCGCCTCGAACAGGTCACCGCCAAGCTGCAGACCCTCATCGGTCTGGAGCTCGATCCGCGCGAGTTCTATGAGCTGGCGACGGCGCCACCCGCTGCCCTGATCGCCGACTACCCGTGGCTCGCCAGCATCCGCGAGGACGCGCCGAATGGCGTCTCGCTGGAAGGGTTCCTGTGGCCGTCGACCTATCGAGTTCGGCCCGATACCACCGCGGATGAGCTCATCCGATTGATGCTGGACAACTTCGTGACGAACGTGGGCGCGGATCGGCTTGCCGTGCCTGCGGAGCGCGGTCTGAACTTCTATCAGGTCCTGGTTCTTGCCTCGATCGTGGAGCGCGAGGCGGTGCTGGACGACGAGCGGCCCCTGATCGCGGGTGTTTACCAGAACCGGATCGACGGGATCGCGGGAGTGACGACGCGGCTGCTGAACGCGGACCCAACGGTCTTCTATGCCATCGACACGGTGAAGCTCGACGACCTTGCGTTCGATGGATGGCAGCGTTACTCATTCTGGTCGCCACCCGGAGTCGCGCTCGCCGACGTCGTCGTCCCGGAGGCGCTCCAGGGTTTCCAGACCTACCAGACAGCGGGGTTGATCCCGTGGCCGGCGTGCACACCTAGCCTGCCCTCGATCGACGCGGCGCTCGAACCGGACACGACCGAGGCCTTCATCTACTTCCTTGCCATCCCCGACGGCGGTGGGGCGCATGTGTTTGCAAAGACGCTGGACGAGCACAACGCGAACCGCAGGAAATACGGCTACCTCTAGTGATCCGGTGGCCTGAGCCAGGCGATTTCGCTCCCCCGCCAACGGCTTCCCAGCGCGCCGCCTGGGAAACCTCAGACCGGGAGGCTCGTGCAGCGCGCGTCGCCCGGCTTCGGGCTCGTTTCACCGACGCGGGGGTGGACGCCTACTTCGGGGTCCGGGCAGAGCACATGCGCTACCTGACCGGCTTCAGGCTTGCGGAAGGTGAGGAGAAGGTTGCCGGCAACTCGGGCCAATTCCTCGTCGGCGCGGACGAGGTCGTGGTCCTGGCCGACTCTCGCTACACGATCCAGGCCCGTCGCGAAGCCCCCGACGCCCGGCTCTTCGAGGCCTACCACGACCTGCCGGGGCGATGGTCGGAACTCGTGGCGTCGGTGGGCGCGAGGCGCGTCGCGGTGGAGGCGGGCTTCGTGTCGCAGGCGGCGTGGCAGCGGCTCGCCCAGGCCGCGCCCGCCGTGGACCTCGTTTCGGTCGAGGGCTGGGTGGAAGCGGACCGGGCGGTGAAGGAACCCGCCGAACTGGAACGCATTGCCGCGGCCTGCGCTGTGGCCGACCGGGCGCTGGCCGCGCTCCTGCCGGAGATTCGAGTCGGCGTCACGGAGACGGACCTGGCACTTCGGCTCGAGTGGCTTATCCGGACCGGCGGCGCGGAGGCACTCGCCTTTGACGTCGCCTGCCTGTCCGGGCCGGAGGCGGCGCTGCCGCACGGGGCTCCTGGCCATCGGCCTGTCCTGGACGGCCGCGTCCTGCTCTTCGACTTTGGCGCGCAGGTGGCCGGGTATCGAAGCGATATGACCCGGACGCTGTTCGTCGGCGAGCCCGCGGCCCGTGACCTCGAGATCTACGACCTGGTGGCGCGCGCCCAGGCGGCCGCGATTGCGGCGCTCGAGGCGGCCGTGGGTAGCGGGGCCGATGGGGGCAGCCCTACGAGCCTCCCCAGCGGCCGGGCGATCGATGCCATCGCACGTAGCGTGATCGTGGCCGCTGGGCATGGCGACCACTTCGGCCACGGCACCGGACACGGGATCGGGCTCGCAACGCATGAACGGCCGTCGCTTGCCAGGCTTGCCACCGATGACCCGTTGCCGAGCCCGACCGTCTTCTCGGTCGAACCCGGCGTCTATCTCGAGGGAGAGACGGGGATCAGGATCGAGGACCTGGTTGCTCTTGACCAGGCCGCCGGCCGTGTGGAGCGGCTGACCCGATTCCCAAGAGAGGTCATCGTCGTCGGGTCCTGATCCTGGCTACTGCCTTGGCGTCCGCCCGCTACCCTGAGCCGGCGATGATTCTCATGCGGCGCCTGGTATTGCGCAGCCTGGCCGTGCTCGTGATCCTCGCTGTTGCCGGGTGCGGTGCCCCGGTCTCCAGCGGGCCGGCGGCCTCGCCACGGGTTTCGTGCGTCGGAATCCCTGCTACCAGGTGCAGCGAAGCTGTCGCCACAGTCGCACGCTCGCTGCCCAACACATCGCCCGTCTCCATCGAGGTTACCTGCGTCGCTGGAGCCTGCACACCGGACTCGGGCGCGATGGATACAGTCCTGACCCTGTCGGACGGCAGTCAGCTTCGCTCGACGACTGTTCAGTGGTCGAGCGGTGGTGGCAGCACCGGTGGCGCCGGGGCAGGCGGGCCGCCTCCCGGACTCAAACCGGCACCCGCACCCGCGGAGACCAACGCCCCGGCGCTTGCACCAGCATTCCCGGTTGTTCCGGTCGAGCCAACCTGCCAAGGGGTGCCGGTCTCAATGTGCCGGACCATGGCCGAAACCGCGTTCGGCGAAGTGTCTGACGAGGATGTCATCGGGATCGTGGTTCGCTGTGGCCAACAAGCGTGTACGGACGAGCATGGCGCCGGCGAGACC
>JANNQZ010000119.1:0-1778 GCA_031401015.1 Chloroflexota bacterium
CTTGAGCGCGGCGGCAATCGCGAGACCGTGGCCGGTGTTGCCCGAAGTCGGTTCGATGATCGTGCCGCCCGGCTTGAGCAGGCCCGCTCGCTCGGCGGCCTCGATCATCGGCAACCCGATCCGGTCCTTGACGGACCCTCCGGGATTGAGCATCTCGAGCTTGGCCAGCAGGAGCGGCTGACGCTCGGCCGCGCCCAGGTCACGGATGATCCGGCTGATCCGGACCAACGGGGTGCCCCCGACCAGATCGAGGATCGATTCCGCGTACTGCATCGCGGCCGAGTATACGGGCGACCGATGATGGGGGCGGACGCGCCCCTTGCGAACCGCCCCTTCGCTGCCCCTTGCGAACCGCCCCTTCGCTGCCCTGCGAATCGTGCCGAGGGCTGGCGCGCAGGCGCCCGCCGGTCCATCGGTCGCCCGCGATCGCCCGCGAGTGCCCGTAGGCCCGTGATCGCCTGCGAAGGACCATGTTCTTCCCGGCAGTACTAACCTGCCTCGCCGAACGGCGCGAACGCCATATCGAACGCAGATCCGCCGGATCACTGACGGAACTTTGGGGAAGTCGGCCGTTTGGACGTTTGTGGTTCCGGCGTTGAGCCCGGCTGCCCGTGGCCATCGACACCGATTCGGCTGGATGAACCGGGAACCGGGGATCAACCCGCCGGGGGGACCGCAGGCGACACGCTTGTCCTTCTGGGAAGAACAGGCTCATCTTGCGGAAACCGCCCATCCGGGAAGGACGACCGACCCCACGGACACGCCCCAGGCCGCCGGCCTCAGGGATTGATCAGCCGTTGCGGTCGAGGCGCCCTGGGCGCAGGAGCAGCCAGGTCAGGCGATGCTGAAACCTGCGCGGATGCGTCGGCGGATCCACGGTCCACGGGTGCAGCGCCTCGACGGCCGGAGCCAGGATCGCCGCCAGCCCCTCGCTCATCCGACGAGCGACCTCGAGCTCCTCGCGCGAGCCCGGGGCCGGCAGCGAAGCGTCAACCTCCAGCCCGGCCAAGGCCCGAGCCGAAGTGGCGGGCAGGACCCGGGACGCCAGCCGTCGACCCAGGTACAGCTCTTCCGTTCCGGCCATCGCCAGCGGCACGATCGGGGCGTCCGTCCGTAACGCCATCACCGCCCAGCCAACGCGGAACGGCCCGAGGCGCCCGGGCGGGCCGCTGACCGTGCCCTCCGGCATCTGGACAAAGACACCGCCGTTGCCGAGAACCGCCCGCGCCGACGCCACATGCTGTTCCACGCCCACGCCGCCCCGCCAGACCGGCAGCAGGCCGCCCAGCCTGCGGATGAGCCACTCGCGCCAGCGCGACGTGAAGGTGGACGGACCACTGCCGAGAAACCAGGCGCGTGGCTCCACTGGCAGCGCATTGATCACGACAAAGGGATCAATCCAGCCACGGTGGGCCGCCGCAACCAGCAAGTAGCCAGCCGTCGGCAGATGCTCCCGGCCCTCGATCCGGATCTGAAACCGAAAGACGACGAACAGGATGAAGCGAACGAGCATCCGCAGCAATCGGTAGATCGACGAGGCCTTCGATTCGGGCGTGCGGCCGAGCCAGGCCAGGCCTTCGACGGCGCCGCCGCGGGCAGCGGCATCCGCCTCCGTTGAGACCCGACCAGGGGGCGGGCGGCGCCGGGGGGTGCGTGTCGTGGCGGGGTCCGCCATCTCAAGCCGTGGTGTCGGCCGGCTCGTCCTCGTCGTCATCCTCGACCACCCACCCGAGGGCGCCCCAGGTCGAGCCCTCCGCGCGGCTCGGTGGAGCATCGAC
>JANNQZ010000120.1:0-1829 GCA_031401015.1 Chloroflexota bacterium
GTCGGTGGTCTCGGCCGCTGGATCGGGCGGGTCGGAGGTCCCGGGCGCTGGATCGGGCGGGTCGGTGGTCTCAGCCGCTGGATCGGACGGGTCGGAGGTCTCGGCCGCCGTGCTTGCCAGCCGGGCCGCATGGGTAACGCGGACCAGACGGTCCACTAGTCGCGAGGGCGTGCGTTCGCCCGGAGGAAGGTGGCGACCTGGGCAATCGTGGTGCCCGGGCCGAACACCTGGGCGACACCCGCTTCGCGTAGCACCGGGACGTCCACGTCCGGGATGATCCCGCCAACGGTGACCAGGACATCGTCCATGCCGCGCTCGCGGAGCAGGGCGGTCACGCGCGGCACGAGCGTCATGTGCGCACCCGATAGGATGGACAGCCCGACAACGTCGACGTCTTCCTGCAGCGCCGCGGTCGCGATCATCTCGGGCGTCTGGCGGAGCCCGGTGTAGACCACCTCGAAGCCCTCGTCCCGCAGGCCACGCGCGAGCACCTTGGCGCCTCGATCATGGCCATCGAGCCCGGGCTTGGCGATCAGCACCTTGAGTGGTCGATCCGTCATGGTGGCGCGATTGTAGGCGAGCGATCAGGTCGTCCGCCGTCACGGTGCGGCGCAGCTCGATGGCCTTGGCCAGGTCGGCCGCGTGACTCCGGCACTGGCGATGAGCACGACACGCTCGCGCAGGCCATAGTCAATCCGAAGTCAGGCTCCGGGTGCCGCGCGTTCCAGGTGCGCGAAGAATTCGGCTCTCGTCCGGTCGCGAGTCCGGAAGAGACCCAGCACGGACGACGTGGTCATGATCGTCCCCGGCTTGCGCACCCCGCGCATCGCCGCACACAGGTGGGTGGCCTCCAGGACAACGCCCACCCCCTGCGGGGCCAGCCGCTCCTGGAGGAACTCGGCGATCTGCTGGGTGAGCCGTTCCTGGACCTGCAGCCGGCGGGCGTACATCTCGACAATGCGGGGGATCTTGGACAACCCGATCACCCGACCGCGCGGGATGTAGGCTACCGCCGCACTGCCAAAGAACGGCAGGAGGTGGTGTTCGCACAGCGAGTAGAACGGGATCTCCTTGACCACCACCATCTCGCTGTAGGCGATGTCAAACACCGCCCCGTTGATCAGCCGCTCCGGGTCGACGTGATAGCCGGCGGTCAATTCTGTGTACATCCGATGCACGCGCGCAGGGGTACCGGCCAAGCCCTGCCGATCCGGGTCCTCGCCGATCTCGGTCAAGATCTCCCGGACCGCGGCCTCAACCCGGCCCTTGTCGCTCGAGGCCTCGCCGGCGCGATCGTACCCGCGCGAACCTTCGATATCGTCGATACCGAGATCTCTCTCGCCGATTTCAGATTCGATCTCGTCCACCAGCCGGCGGACATGTGGCGGCAACTTGGTGGGGCGGGTCACGCGGGCATCTCCTGGGTGAGGCGCGATGGTACGTCGGACGCGAATACACTGCGGCGATGTCGCACCCAAGGATCGAACAACTCCGTTTCGCCCGTGCCGAATGGCGCCGCGGTCTGCGTGGACTCGGCGCCGACGACGCCCGACGCCGGCTGGAGCCAATCAACTCGATCTCCTGGATGGTCGGTCACCTTGCCTGGCATGAGCGGCTCATCTGGCTGGAGCGTGCGCGGGGACTTCAGGTCGAACCCTCCCTCGATTCCGTCGCCTCGGGCGCCCCTGCGAGTACGCCGAACCTGGCGGCGATGTGGGCCGCGTGGCGGCGGGTGGTCGCGGAGGCGGACGTCGTCCTGGACACGCTGACGACCGCCGATCTTGAGAGCACCCTGGCCCATGACCGGAGGCCTGCGCCGGCGACTGCGG
>JANNQZ010000121.1:0-4706 GCA_031401015.1 Chloroflexota bacterium
AGCAGGTCGCATCGCCGCCGGACGGCGGGGCCCAAGCCCTGGCCCTCGCTGCCGACAACGATGGCGATTGGTCCTCGAAGGTCACTCTGGCGCGCGGTCAAGGGCGCGTCCGCCTCGGAGCCGGCGATCCTCAGGCCGCGCCCATGCAGATCAGCGAGTGCTGCGGCCAGGTCATCGACCGGGCACAGCAACAGGTGTTCGACCGCCCCGGCGGAGGCCTTGATCGCTGCCGGCGTGAGCGGCGCCTGGCGGCGAGTTGGATAGAGGACGCCGTGGACGCCGGCAGCCTCCGCGCTTCGCAACAGGGTGCCGACGTTTTGCGGATCCTCGAGTGAGTCGAGGACGAGAACGAACGGAGGCTCGCCGCGCTCCTCGGCGCGCCCAAGGACTTGACCGAGCGACGCAAACTCGCGCGGTTCAACGACGAGTGCCACGCCCTGATGGCCGTCGAAGCCAGCCAGTGCTGTGAGGGAACCGCCCTCCAGCTCCACGATCGGGATTCGCAGCCGAGTCGCGTGGAGGACGAGCTTCTCCAGCGGTTCGCGCCGCTGTGGGACCACCAGCAGACGCAGCGCCGGACGTCCTGCGGCGAAGGCCTCTTCGACCGGACGACGGCCGGCGACCAGCTCTTCATCCGGCCCGAGCAGGTCCGGCGCGGGCAGCGCAGGTGGCGGCGTCGCCCAGGACCGCGGACCAGATGGAGGACCCATCCACGGCCGATGACCACGCGGATCGCGCATATTGGGCGGGCGACGGTCCGGGCTGGCACGCGGCGGCCCGAACCGTGGGGCTGATGAACGAGGGCGGGGCTCCGGTTCGGGCCGATCCCCAGGTCGGGTGCCACGCCCGAATCGATCGGTCGGCGCCGGCCGCCATGGTCCTGATTCTGCGTTGGCTTGCGCTGACCAGGGTGCGCCGCGAGGGCCATCTAACATGCCGCGATTCCGCTCAGTCGTCGGCCTGGGAGCCTGGCCGGGCCGCGGAACGGGGCCGGAGGGCCGCGGAACGGGGCCGGAGGGCCCCGCCGGCGAAGGATAGGTCCCTGGACCCCTCGAATACGGTCGCGACTGCCCCTGCCCGGGCGTGCCGGGACCGGACGGTCGGGATGGTCCGGCTCCGGGACCACCGGATCGCGGTCCGCCAAACGTCGGCCTGACATTCCGCGACCGGTCAAAGCCGGGTCCGCCGGGTGCTGGCGCGGCCCCAGGTCCGCCGGGACCAGGTCGATTCGCAGGCCCGCGGGACTGCGAATCGTCGCGTCGGGGTCCTGCGCCAGGCCACGGTCGTGCCCGCGCTGCCGGGTCGCCGCCGCGCGGCCGCGGCCCGGACCCACCCGAACGGGCGTCTCCCGCGCCACCGCGCGGGGCCGGTCTGACAGGGCCTCGCCCCGGCTCGGGACGTCGGCGCCCAGGGTCGTTCGGTCGCGGTCGATCAGCCATTGGTCGCCTCCCCGCGCCGCCAGCGCTGGCCATCGCGGGTGTCCTCGACCAGGATCCCCTGGGCCGCAAGCTCATCGCGCAAGCGGTCCGACGCCGCCCAGTCCCGCGCCGAGCGAGCGGCGTCGCGGGCCGCCAGCAACGCCGCCTGACCAGGGTCGAGTGCGGCCTCCTTGTCAGTGAGAATGGCAAGAACCCCATCCAGGTCGCGGAGCAGCGCGAGGCAACGCGTCGCGTCGGTCGTCGACAAGGCTCGTCGCTCCACCCGGCGATTCAGCTCGCGTACCAATTCAAACAGCGACCCGAGTGCCGCCGACACGTTCAGGTCGTCGTCAAGGGCGGCTCCGAACGCCTCCCGCGCCGACGCAAGCACGTCGGGGAGCGAGGGGTCGTCGGCCCGCTCTTCCTGGTACGCCGTGAGCGCGGCCACGGCCGCATCGAGCCGCTCCAGCGCTGCCGCCGCGGCTGCCAGCGATTCGTCCGAATGACTGAGCGGCGCGCGATAGTGAACGCTGAGCAGCGCCAGTCGAAGCGCCCGGGGCGAGACTCCGGCGGCAAGCAGGTCGCCCACGCGCGCGATGTTGCCCACTGACTTGGCCATCTTGGCGCCGCCCATCTGCAGGTGGGCGCAATGCAGCCAGGTCGACACGAATGGCTGCCCGGTGGCGGCCTCGCTCTGCGCGATCTCATCCTCGTGATGCGGGAAGATGAGGTCGACCCCGCCTGTGTGGATGTCGAATGACGGTCCCAGGTGGGCCATGCTCATGGCCGAGCACTCGATATGCCAGCCCGGGCGACCCCGACCGATCGCCGTGTCCCACGACGGTTCGCCCGGTTTTGGGCCCTTCCAGAGGGCGAAATCGCGCACGTCATCCTTGCCGTACTCGTCGGCCTCGACACGCTCCCCGACGCGCTGGCCCTCGGGGTCCAGCCGGGCGAGCCGGCCGTAGTCAGGCCACGAGGCGATCCGGAAGAAGACGGAGCCGTCAGCGGTTCGGTAGGCATGGCCGCGCTCGAGGAGGGTGCCGATGAGGACCGCCATCTGCTCGATGTGGGCCGTTGCCCTCGGCAGGACATCCGGCGTCGTCATGCGCAACGCCGCTGCGTCTGCCAGGAAACCCTCCAGGTGACGCTCCGACAGGGCCTCGATGCCGGTGCCAGCGGCAGCCGCACCGCGGATGATCTTGTCATCGACGTCCGTGATGTTCATGACCCAGGTGACCGCGAGGCCACGCCAGCGAAGGTGACGAACCAGGAGGTCGGCGAACAAAAAGGACCGGAAATTGCCGATGTGGGCGGGGCCGTAGACCGTCGGGCCGCACGAATACACGCCAACACGGTCGGTCCGAAGTGGAACAAAGTCGCGGACCTGGCCAGCGAGGGTGTCGTGCAGCCGAATCGTCATCGGACGGAGACTACGGTAGCGAGCGCCACGGCCGAAATGGATCGGCCGGCACCTTCGGGCCCATCGAGGTTGCCGCTTGACGCCTTGACATTGACCTCCTCGTCAGCCAGGCCGACGAGCAACGCGATCGAGCGCCGCATGGCACCCAGGTGGCTGCCAAGCCGTGGCCGAGCCGCGATCACGGTGACATCGATCGAGATCGGGCGGAAACCCGATGCCGCAAGCCGCGAATGCACTGCACGCACGAACTCGCCACTCGCGATGCCTCGCGGCGTGCGGGCGTCGGACGGGAACATCTGCCCGAGATCACCCAGCGCGGCGGCACCAAGCAGCGCGTCCCCGACGGCGTGGAGGATGACGTCCCCGTCCGAGTGACCGAACAGCCGCGGCGCCCCGTCGATCTGGACGCCGCCGAGGATCAGCGGTGCGTCGGGCCCAAACGGATGGCTGTCCTGCCCGATCCCGGTCCGCGGCGGGCCGGTCGCGCCCAGCCCGTCCTCGGCCCAGACCAGATCGTTGGGCACCGTGACCTTGCGGTTCAGCGGGTCACCCACCACGACCCGGACCGGAACCCCGATCGCCTCGAGCAGCGATGCCTCGTCGGTCCAGGTCTCGGGTCCCGCCGCCGGGAATCGTTCGAAGGCTGCGCGCAGGATCCCGCGCCGGACCCCCTGGGGCGTTTGCGCCGAGCCGAGGCCGGCACGATCGACGGTTGTGCCGACGAAGTCCCCGTCGACTCGCTTGAGGGTCTCGGCAACTGGCAGGATCGGAATGGCGGCGCCATGGTGCGCGGCTGCGTTGGCGACGCGGCTCACCAGCCCCGGCGACACGAGCGGTCGCGCGCCGTCATGCACGAGGATGACCCGCGCCTCATCAGACTCGGACCCATCGAGTGCCAGGAATCCGTTGTAGACCGATTCCTGGCGACGCTCGCCGCCCGCGACAACCGCGGTCACGGCTGTAGGCAACCAGGGCGACGCGGCGATCCCGGCTACGCGATCTGGAGCGGTCACCACGACGATCCGCTCGACCCCGGGCGCTGCGGCAATCGCATCGAGGGTCCAGGCGAGGAGGGGCCGCCCGGCCATCGGCGCAGCCAGCTTGTCAAGTCCGCCCATGCGGGTCGAGCGCCCAGCGGCCACGACGATGGCGTCGACGGCGTCGACCAGCGCGGGCATCGGGTCCCTCAAGCGAGGCGAGGCTGAGCGAAGATCATCCGACCGGCCACCGTCTGCAGCACCCGCGTGACCGTGACGTCAAGCTCCTTGTCGATGTGGCGGGCACCACCTTCGACGACGATCATCGTGCCGTCATCGAGGAAGCCAACGCCTTGACCGGCTTCCTTTCCCTCCTGGATCACGCGCACGCGGATCTCCTCGCCGGGGAGGACCGCCGGCTTCACGGCATTGGCCAGGGAGTTGATGTTCATCACCCGCACGCCCTGCAGCTCCGCAACCCGATTGAGGTTGAAGTCGTTGGTCAGGATGACCCGACTCCGCGCAAGCGCGAGCGCAACGAGCTTGGCATCCACCTCGGTGATCTCGGCCACGTCGTCGTCGATGATTTCAACCGGCGTGGCCGGCTCTTTCTGCATCCGGTTGAGGATCTCGAGGCCGCGCCGGCCGCGATTGCGCCGAAGGGCATCCGAGCTGTCAGCGATGTGCTGGAGTTCGTCAAGCACAAAGCGCGGGACGATCAGTGTGCCGTAGATGAACCCGGACTCGACGATCTCCGCGATCCGGCCGTCAATGATCGCGCTCGTGTCGACCACGATCCGTGGCTCACCCGACGCCAATGCAGAGGAACGCCCAGCGGAGGGATGCCGAACGAGCCCGACGGCCTCAGCGGCGATCAGCAGGTCCCGC
>JANNQZ010000122.1:0-4478 GCA_031401015.1 Chloroflexota bacterium
GCAGGATGGCGAGCTTGTGGAGGATCGCCGGGTGGCGCGAGACATGAAGATTCGGTGCGTCCACGCAACACCTCCGGGGGATGGCAGCAAGTTCGGGAATGGACCCGTCGCCATCGTAGCAATCGCCGCGGTATCCTCGCAGTTCACCGCCTGCCGTGCCCGAGATTCGCGGAGACCGATCGACCTTGACCGCCCCGGCCAGCCCGGCCAACCCGTCCGCGGGACGCACGATCCGCACGGCTTCGCGCGCCCGTGGTGCGCCGCCCGTGCTGGTCCGCCAGGTCCGCAATGGCATCGAGGAGAGCGTCCATCGCGGCGACATCGTCGAGGTCGATGCCGCAGGCCGGCTGATCCGCCAGGTTGGCGACCCCGACCGACTCGTGACGCTGCGCTCGACCGTCAAGCCATTCGGGGTGCTCGCGATCATCGAAGCCGGCGGGATCAAGACGTTCGATCTCGAACCGGCCGAAATTGCGATCCTGGCCAGCTCGCACTCCGGTGAGGACGTCCACGTGCGCACGCTCCAGGGCCTGTATCGACGGACGGGCGTGAGCCAGGGCCTGCTCGCCTGTGGATCGGAGGGGATGCCGCTCGACGCCTTGACCGCCGCTCGCCTGGCGCGTGACGGCGAGAAGGCGGGGCCAATCCGGCACATGTGCTCCGGACAGCACACTGTCTCGCTGCTGCTCAGCCGCCTTCGGGGCTGGGATCCGACCGACTATTGGAAGCCGAGTCATCCCTCCCAGATCGCGTATCGCACCGTGGTTGCCCAGGCCTTCGGGACGACCCCGACGAAGCTGCGGACGGCGATCGATGGCTGCGGCGTCGAGACGTACGCCTTCCGGCTCCACGAGGTCGCACGCGCCTACGCGATGCTGGCCGATCCGTCTGCGATCCCTTCCGGGGACCCACGCAGCGCCATCGCCGAGGGGCTGGTTCAGATTCGCGACGCGATGCTGGCCAATCCCGAAATGGTCGGCGGTCGCCACGATCGCCTGGACACGTCCCTGATGAAGGCGGCTCCGAACCGGGTGGTCAGCAAGTCCGGGATGGAGGCCCTCCGCGGGCTGGCAATCCTGCACGGGCCACGCCATGACACCCACGACGACGGCCCGTCGGGCATGGCAATCAAGATCGAGGACGGCGATGGCTACGAACGAGGCACCCGAGCGGCCTCGGTCGAGGCGCTGCGCCAGGCCGGGGTGCTCGACGGCGGGGCCCTGCGCGAACTGGCCCGCTACCACCGCCCCGTCACGCCCGATCCACATGGTCGAGCCGCGGCCGAGGCGATCGTGCAGTTCGAGCTCGTGCCCGTTGGCGAGCTGACCGGCTGACCGAATCCGGCCCACCGGCCGGACCGGCTGCTGCCAGCGACCAGCCCGATCATGACCCTCGACGCCGATCCGTATCGAACCCTCGGGGTGCCGCGGGGCGCCTCGCTCGATCAGGTCAAGGCTGCCTACCGACGGCTGGCCAAGGCCAACCATCCCGACGCGGGCGGCCCGTCGGCGCTGCCGCGGTTTCTGGCAATCCAGGCGGCCTGGGAGCAGATCAGCGAGGGCTCGTCTGGCTCGACAACGCCAGGGCGAGCGGCGCGTCCAGCCGAGCGGACCGCCCGGCCGACAGGGCGGACCCCTGAGGGACCACGAGCCGGGGCCGGGGCGCGATCGGCGTCGGGGGCACCGTCCGGATCGAATCCCAGGCGGCGACCGCCGGGCACCCCCGCCCCGGGCACGGGCACGGGCTCGCCGGGCACGGACGGGCGAGGCACGGGCTCGCCCGGGCCAGGCAGCGGCGACCCCGCCCCCGGCGCCTCCGCCTCGGGCCCGCCACCCGGCGGGTCCAGCGGATCTGCCGGATCACGCGCCGAACGCAAGGCCCGCGGCAAGGCAACGCTCGGATCGACGTCATACGACGGTGCGGACGCGAGCCAGTTCGAGCCAGACTGGGGCGGCGCGAGCTGGTACGGCACCTCCAGCGGCACTTACTGGACGATCAACCCAAAGGAATACGCCGATCCACGCAAACACGGGCCCGAGTACCAGGCGCGCGCGCGCCGCCGGACGGCTCGGGGAAGCGCATCCGACCGAGCCGCAGCCGCTGATCCTGCGACTGAACCCGCGCCGGATGCCCCCACTGAGCCCGCCCATTCGACCAATGGGTGGTGGGAGGCCAGGCCCGCCCCGCCGGAAGCAGCCCCCCGCGCGGCGGCACCCGTCCAGCGGCCATCGCCGCAGGCAGACCCGGGGGCCATCCCGGATCCGGCGCGGGCCATCGAAACGTTCGGCCGCTCCGTGCTGGACCCGGCCCACGGTGGTCGGCGTGAATGGGTCATCCGATCGATCGTCGGCTGGTTGCCACTCGCGTTCGGCCTTGGCTGGCTGGTCGGCGAGCTGACCGGTTGTGGCCGGTTCGCAGCGACCTGTGGCCCTGCCGTGGCCCCGCTCACCGGAATCGGGCAGGGGAGCGTGCTCATCGCCCTGCTGCTGTTGCCCGAGGTGGCGGCCGTCACCGCCGGGGCCGCCCTCGCGCTCCTTGCCGCGGCCATTGCCTCCAGTCTCGTCCTGTCGGCCACTGGCGCTGCGGTGGACCCGGCATCGAGCCAGGCTGCCCTCGGTGCCGTGCTGCTCGTCGCCTGGATCAGTGGAATCGCCGTTGCCCTCGCCATCCGCCTCCGCCAGCGGCGCCGCGACCGCTTCGCCCCGGACGCCGGCCCCACCCCGGACGCCCGCGGCTCTTCCGGCCGCGGGCCTCGTTCACGCCCGCCTGGTCCCGTATCCTGACCAGACGATGCCCCGCCGTCACGACCATCGCGACCTGTCCGCAGCGGCCCAGGAGTACCTGCTTGCGCTGCGTGTGACGGCGGGCGCGGACGACGCTGGGCGGGTCACCGCTGCCCAGATCGCGCGCCACCTCGGCGTGACCACCCAGGCCGCCAGCGAGATGTTCCGCAGGCTCGTGGCGGACGGTCTGGTCGTCCATGCCGAAAGTCGTCACCTGCATCTCAGTCCCGCGGGACGGGCGGCCGCCGATGCGATCTTTCGCCGCCACGCCCTGATCGAATGGCTGCTGACGGCCGTCGTCGGGCTTGGCTGGGCAGAGTCGGACGAGGAGGCCATGCGCCTCCAGGGCGCCATTTCGCCCCGGGTCGAGGCGCGTCTCGACGAAATGCTCGGGCACCCGGAAACCTGTCCGCATGGCAACCCGATCGACGCGGAGACCGCCCGCAGGCGCCCGGCCGGTATTCCCCTGAGCGATGTCGAGGCCGGCCAGACGGCCACGATCTACCGGATCACCGAGGCGGCGGAGGAGGATGCCGGTCTGCTGTCCTACCTGGAGGCGCGCGCCCTGACGCCGGGTGCGGCGATCACCGTCCTGGCCAGGAGCGCGTCGCTGGATTCACTGACGCTCGACGGGCCGCGCGGCCGCGCGAGCCTGGGGTTGCGACCCGCGTCACTGGTGCGGGTCCTGCTCGGCAAGGCTGATCCGGGCCTGTTCCACACGGTGCCATCGGCGTGACCGGACTCACCCGCGCCCCGCGGGTACGCATCGCCCCGAGCCCGACCGGCCCGCTTCACATCGGAACCGCGCGCACGGCCCTGTTCAACTACCTCTTCGCGCGCCACACCGGCGGGACATTCATCCTGCGCCTCGAGGATACGGACCAGGCCCGCAGCTCGATCGCGT
Source organism: Chloroflexota bacterium (assembly GCA_031401015.1). Lineage (GTDB taxonomy): Bacteria > Chloroflexota > Limnocylindria > Limnocylindrales > CSP1-4 > SPCO01. The sequence continues at coordinate 3,688 of JANNQZ010000122.1, forward strand.
ACGAGAAGGACATCCTCGATGGCCTCCACTGGCTGGGTCTTGACTGGGACGAGGGACCGGAGGTTGCCGGCGCCAGGGCCCGCGGGCGGCACGCGCCATATCGCCAGATGGAGCGTCTTCCGAGCTACGCTGCGGCGGCCGAACGCCTCCGTGCGGCCGACCAGGCCTACCCCTGCTTCTGCACGCCTGCGTTGCTGGACGCGGATCGCAAGTCGCGTGAGGAGGCGAAGCAACCGCCAGGCTATGTCGGGCGGTGTGCCAACCTGACGCCTGCCCAGCAGGCCGAGCACGAAGCCGCGGGCCGCCAGGGGGCACTGCGATTTCGGGTGGGCGAAGGGGTCGTGGCCTTTGATGACATCGTGCGCGGCCACGTCGAGATCGACGTCAGCAATCTCGGCGGCGACTTTGCGATCGTCCGCGCGGATGGGCTGCCGCTCTACCACTTCACGGTGGTGGTCGACGATGCCGCCATGGAGATCACCCACGTCATCCGTGGCGAGGACCACCTGTCCAACACGCCCAAGCACGTCCTGCTGTTCCGGGCACTCGGCTACCCGGTGCCGCAGTTCGCGCATTTGCCCTTGATCCTCAATCCGGACCGCAGCAAGATGAGCAAGCGCAAGAGCCAGACCGCGGTTTCCGATTACGTCGATCAAGGCTTTGTCCGGGAGGCGCTGGTCAATTACCTGGCGCTGCTCGGCTGGGCGACCGGAACAGAGGAGGAGATCCTGGCGCTCGACGAGATCGCCCAGCGCTTCGATCTCCATGCCGTCCACAAGGGCGGTGCGATC
>JANNQZ010000123.1:0-4995 GCA_031401015.1 Chloroflexota bacterium
GGCGACACCCGTGACACGAACGCCGGCGAACTTGCCCGCGCGCTGACCGCGCACGGGGTACGCGTGACGCGCCTGACCGCACTCCCGGACGACCTCGATGCGGTCTCCGAGGCATTTCGGACGGGGCTCACGAGGGCGGACCTGCTGATCTCCACGGGCGGCCTGGGTCCCACCCCGGACGATCTCACCCGGGAGGCTATTGCGGCGGCGTGTGGCGAGGCACCCGCTGTCGATCCCGAGCTCGAGGCCTGGCTCCGCGAGATCTGGAGTCGGCGGGGCATGCCATTCCCGGAACTCAACCTCAAACAGGCCTGGCTGATCCCGTCGGCCACAACGCTGCCCAACCCGAACGGCACCGCTCCGGGCTGGCTCGTGACCCGCCCGGATGGCCGGGCGATCGTGGCCCTGCCCGGGCCGCCCCGCGAAATGCGCCCGATGTGGGCCAACGAAGCGCAACCGCGACTCGAGGCCACGGGCCTCGGCGCCAACGTGGTGGCACGCACCTATCGACTGGCCGGGATTGGCGAGTCACAACTGGCCCACGAGCTCGGCGAAGTCTTGCTGCGGGCGGCGAACCCCATCGTCGCCACGTACGCGCGGGCGGAGGCGGTGGACATCCGGATCTCCGCGACGGACGCCCCACCCCACACGGCCGGGGAGCTCGTGGAAGGGGCCGCGGCTGCGGTCCTTGGCCTGGTTGGCCAGCATGTCTGGGCAACCGGCGAGACGACCTGGAGCGAGGCGATCGGACAACGGCTGGACGCACTCGGCTGGACGATCGCCACATCCGAAGTCGGAACGGGCGGAAGCCTGGCTGCGCTCCTGGGCGACGAGGAGTGGTTCCGCTTCAGCGAAACCCTCTCTTCGTTGGCGTCGCCTGCATCCGCCATCGAACCTGAGCACGGATCTGGCGCCGCTGCTGACCCGGCCGCGATCGCGGCCGACTCGCCGGACGACCTCCTTGCCTTTGCCCGGCGCGCCCGGGAGCTCGGTGGCGCCGACGTTGGCGTCGCCGTGCGGGCACGTCCGCGCGCTGGCGACACGTCCGTTTCGATCGCCGTCTCCACCCCGGAGAGCGAACACAGCATCAGCCGGATCGTGTTCCTGACGGGACCGCTCGGCCGGTTGCGTTCAGCACTGGCCGTCGCGGCCTTCGTCCTCGAGAAGCTTCGCGCTGCCACCCCGCGCGCCTGACTGTCCGATGCCTGACAGGAAATGCGTCGCCCATGAGCACCACTGCACGGCCCACAGGCCGTAGCATGTCGGCCATGAGTGACCCGCAAGCCCGGTTGCGCCTGACCGTGCTCGGCAACAGCACCGCGGTCCCCCACCCCGAATCGGCCGCGGCCGGCTATCTCGTCGAGTGGGGTGACACCGCCGTGCTGCTCGATGCGGGCCAAGGTGTCATTCGGTCCCTCCAGGACCGGCTTGATCCGCACAAGCTCAGCGCCGTCGTCATCGGCCACATGCACGCGGACCATTCCCTCGACCTGGTCGGCCTGCGATATCTCTACCCGTGGGGCGAGAGGGCCGCCGATCCCCTGCGAGTCCACCTCCCGCCTGGCGGCCGGATGCGCCTCGACGCCCTGGCAACCGGGATCTCCGAGCGGGTCGGGTTTTTCGATGACGCCTATGCGATCGACGAGTACGACCCGGACGAGCGCATGGTGATCGGGCCGCTGGTCATCCGTTTCAGTCGCGGTCGCCACTACGTCCCCGCTTGGAGCCTCACGGTCGACGCGCCCGACGGCGCAAGGCTTGCCTATACGGGCGACACCGGTCCAAGCGACAGCGTGGTCGATTTCGTCGCAGGGGCAGACCTCCTGCTGATCGAAGCGGCCCTGCGAGAGTCGGCCCACGACGACGCGGAGCGCGGCCACCTGACGGCGGAGGAAGCGATCGACATGGCCACGCGTGCCCGGGTGCGATCGGCGCTGCTGGTCCATTACTCGCCGGCCCGCAGGGCCGAACTCGAGGCGATGTGCGCCCCTGCCGGAGACTGGATCCGCCCGGCTATCCCGGGGCTGACAGCGATCGTGTCGGCCGGTCAGTCAGTGGTGTTCAACGGACGCCTGGATCAGGAGATCGTCAGGACCGGCTGACCGACATTCTGGGCCGCGCGGACACTCATCCGGGCCGCGACCGCCTGCGCGATTGCGGTGAGCGCCTTTGCGGCCGCGCCTGGCTCTCGCTGAGCGACGGCGGGAACCCCGACATCGCCACCCTGGCGGACCGTGATGTCGAGTGGAACGCCGCCAAGGTAGTCCAGCCCATGCGCAGTTGCGAACCGTTCGCCGCCGCCGCGTCCGAAGATCTCGGTCAGTTCGCCGCAATGCGGGCACGCGAACGCGGTCATGTTTTCGACCAACCCAATGACCGGTACGCTGAGCCGCTGGAACATCGCAAGCGCCTTGCCGACGTCGGCCAGGGACACTTCCTGTGGGGTCGTCACGAGTACCGCGCCAGAGATCGGCACGGCCTGGGCCAGCGTCAGCTGAGCATCGGAGGTGCCGGGCGGCAGGTCAATCACGAGGTAGTCCAGGTCGCCCCAGTCGACATCGCGGAGGAACTGCTGGATCGCCCCACCAATCAGCGGCCCGCGCCAGACGATCGGCTGGCCCTCCGGCACGAAGAACTGGATCGAGATGGTCTTGACGCCGTAGCGCTCGAGCGGGGTGATCTTGTTGTTCGCGCTCGCCTTGGGCTGACCCTCGAGACCCATCATCAGCGGGATGTTTGGGCCGGTGATGTCGCCGTCGAGCAACCCGACCGTGGCACCCGCCTGGGCCAGCGCGACGGCCAGGTTGACACTCACCGTGCTCTTGCCAACACCGCCCTTGCCCGAGGCGACGGCGATGATGTTCTTGACCCCCGGCACGAGCTGCTCAGCCTGACGCGGCTGCGCACGCCGGACCATCGCGCCCCAAGCGATCTGGACACTCGTGACACCGATCGCGCTGAGCGCTGCCCGGGAGGTCCGTTCAATTTCGTCCTTGAGCGGGCAGGCCGGCGTCGTCAGCTCGATCGTCATGCTCACGGACAAGCCGTCGATCTCGACGTTCTTGACCATGTCGAGGGTGATCAGGTCGCGCCCGAGCTCTGGTTCCTGGACTGTCCGCATCGCGTCAATGACGGCATCATGGGTGAGGCTGATCATGGGCGGTGGCGTCCTCTTGGGTGGCTCCAGCGGCGTTGGGGGGGTTCTGTCAGCGAAGGCGCCGATATCCTAGCGCCGACGCCCAAATAGCGCCCCGGGTCGAGCTGAACGTCGCTTGGCCTCGACCCTCGTGGCGATGCGGCGGCATGGGCGGCCGCGGGATCGGCGGCGGGATCGGCGGCTCCCCGGGCCTGGAACGCGCGGCGCGCCAACCGACTGTCAACGTGGCCACCACCAAACGTCGCGACCATCCTCATTGGTCATATGGCTCTCGCGACGTGCCTCCCGGCTCGTCAGTGGTCGAATGACTCGCCCAGCGAGCCGATTGCCCAGCGACGGATCGACCCGACTCTGTCCCGATGTGCTCGGACGGTCTGATGGCGCGGCCGGCGTTCCAGACCATTCGCCCCTGCGTCGCAATCCGCGCGAGACCACCGCTATGCCGGGCCTCAGCCCAGCGCGTGAGCAGCGCCGGAACCGACATGACGACGTTCGACGAGGGGCGGTACGGACGGGCATGGGCCCGAGTCGAAGGCATCGGGGACGCCAGGAGTGTGCGTACTGGATCTGGTGCGATTGATCGCCAGTTGAACACCCGATACGTCGGCGTGCAGCGGTGGTCGCCATGATGAGTTGATGGCACCACGGGAGTCCGCCGTCCAGCGCGGCAAACGAATCGGTCGAACTCAGCGGCGCCGGATCGCGGATGAGTTCCGCATCGCGCGGCTGAGCGCAGGGCTGAGTCAGCGCGAGCTCGGCCGAATGATCAGCTCGTCGCACATGGCCATCGGGAGACTGGAACGGGCGGAGGTCCCAAACTTATCGGTCGATCGCGTCGCAATCGTGGCTGCGGTGCTGGGCCTCAACGCGTATGTCGGCCTCTATCCTGAGGGGTCTCCGCTCCGAGACGCAGCCCATCTCGCCCTGATCGAACGGCTCCGCCGACGCCTGGGAGACCGACTTCGCCTGATGGTGGAGGTATCGATGCCACTCCCGGGTGACCTGCGAAGCGCCGATGGGGTGATCGAGGGAGCGGCCCCACGCCTGAAGATCATGGTGGAAGCCGAGACCCGTATCGCGGACGTGCAGGCACTCCTCCGGCGGGTCCGAGCCAAGCAGCGTGATCTTGGTTGCGATCGATTGATCCTGTTGCTCAGTGACACGCGCCACAACCGTGCGGTCCTCGTGGCACATCCGGGATTGCGGGTGGAGTTTCCAGTCGATCCCCGCGCGAGCCTGAGGGCGCTTGCGGACAGCAATGATCCAGGCGGCGACGCGCTGGTGCTGCTGTGATTGCCTGTCGGGCGAGCGGTGTCGGAGCCCAGCCTGGATCGGCCGCCTGACCAACGCACGCCACCCGCTTGCGTTCAGCCCGGGTCACGCCACTCGAAGCTGAGCGAGGGACGGATCCGGCCCTCGCTCGAGGGCCGGATCCCGGCCTGGAACGCCTGGTGCGCCGTCCGACCAGTGCTCGACTCTGATTCATACCGAGGACGGCCGGCTCCGGGCCTTCGCCGGTCATGCGGCACCGTGGCAGCGCCATCTGGCTGGCCCAAAAGGGGAAGAGATGGCTGGCCGGGCATTCGTCGGTCGGACGGCACGCCGGCTGTTCCAGGGGCGGGGCCGGCCGTTCCAGGGGCGGGGCCGGCGGGGCGGGGCCGGCGGGGCGGCGCGGGAGGGGCGAAGCCGTCCATCCGGCGCAGGAGGGGACGGCGGGCAGGGATGGTCGCCACCGGGCCCCCCGACCTCGATCGCCGCAACGAGTGGCTCGTCCCGCGCGAGGTACACCGATCACGCATCTGCCGCTTGGGTACCATCTGCCAGGGAGGTCGGCGTCG
>JANNQZ010000124.1:0-2484 GCA_031401015.1 Chloroflexota bacterium
CCGCCTCGGCGTAGTCGAGGCCCATGACGTGGCGGAGGACCACGGCCGCGCGGTACTTGAATGGGAGGGCCAGCATGGCCGCGGCCAGGTCCCGGCGGAGTTCGGCGGCTTCGGCGGCTTCGTGGGGGTCAGTGCCAGGATCAGCGTCAATGAGGCCGTCAGCGATGGCGTGACTCATGGCGTGCCCATTCAAGTCCAGGCGCTGGGTTGCCTGGTCGAGCGATGCGTGGGCACGGGTGCGCGCACGGGAGGCGGCACGACCGGCGGTGCGGAGCACGATCGTGTTGAGCCACGGACTCAGGGACGGTCGAGGGTCGACCTTCTCGATCTGCCGGAACGCCGCGAGGAAGGTCTCCTGGACGACGTCCTCGGCGGTCTCGCGGGTGCCGGTCAGCCGGTACGCGAGCAGGTAGAGACGGGGTCGGTGGCTGCGCACGAGTTCGGCATAGGCCGCCTCTGAGCCTTCCCTGCAGCGGCGAACGAGCTCGTGCTCGTCCTTGACTTCTCTCACGAGTTCTCCCGCGCGGTCGTTGGGCCTTGGGCGCGAGCCACAGGGCCGGTGGCAGTCTGACACATGGTTTCAGCGCTGACCACCCGGCACAGCGATCCGGCGTTGACGCCGAACACTGGTTGTGGGTTCCTGGTGGCCGCCATGCCGGCCGATGAGCGCTTGGATAAGCGCCGAATGACATCCGAATGAGCGCCGGATACGTGCTCATCCCCATCATCGCGAAGGTGAACGATACCCAGCTCGGCAACTTGTTCCGGGCGGTCCGAATCCACCTTCGCCTGCTCCAGGAAGAGGTCGCTCGACGAGCCGCTGTCTCGCAGGCGTCCGTCTCGAGAATCGAGCGGGGCCATTTCGCGACGCTGCCGCTGGCCGCTGTCCGCAGTGTTGCAACGGTCCTGGAGATCCGGCTCGACCTGGTTCCCGCGTGGCGCGGCGGCAATCTGGAACGGGTCCTGAACGCCCGGCATTCGGCATTGCATGAGGCCCTGGCGGACCGCCTGTCGCACGAGGAGGGCTGGGTGTCGGCGGCGGAGGTGTCGTACTCGATCTGGGGCGAGCGAGGGGTGATCGATCGGTTCGGGTTCCATGCCGGGCGACGGATGCTGGCCGTCTTCGAGATCAAGGCGGACCTCGGCGACCCTGCCGGGCTCGTCGCGCAGGTGGATCGATACCGTCGACTCGCTCCCGAGATCGCGCGAGGACGTGGCTGGGATGCCGACGAGGTGAGCTGCTGGGCCGTTGTGGCCGACACGAATGTGAATCGAAGACTTCTCGCCGCGCACCGCGAGCTGCTTCGGGGCGCGTTCCCGGTCGATGGCCGCGAGCTCGGGGAATGGCTGCGCGATCCGGTGCGTGGCGTGAATGGGCTGACGTTCCTCGCTTATCCGCATGCACGGACTGGTACGCGGAGCCTCTCGACGATCAAGCGGGTCCGTGTCGTGCGGCCACGCTCGGAAGGTGCGTGAGGATGGGCCGCGCGGGCGATTGCGGGATCCGTGCGGCGCATACCAGTCCGTGGGTGCGGTTATGCGCCTGGCGTCGGGGCGCCAGTTCCGTAGTAGTCCGTGGGTGCGGTTATGCGCCTGAAGGAGCCGGACGGGCGGGGCGCCAGTTCCGTAGTAGTCCGTGGGTGCGGTTATGGGCCTGAAGGAGCTGGGCAGGCGGGGGCGTGGAGGCGGGGTCCGCCGAATTGGGGCGGGGCCCTGGGGCCCGACGGGAGGAGGCCGTCGGGGGCCAGACGCCCTACCGGGCCAATGGGCCCGGGCGTGAGATGGGCGGGGATGGCGTCCAAGGCGCCCCAGCCTGAGCCTGAGCCCGAGCCCGAGCCCTACATCATCACGAGGCCACCATCGACCGCAAGCACCTGCCCCGTGATGTAGCGGGCCTCGTCGCTGGCCAGGAAGGCGACAGCGTCGGCGATCTCCTCCGGAGTTCCGAAGCGTCCGAGCGGGGTGCGGGCGGTGATCTCGGCCATGAGCGCCTCGGGCAGCCCGGATGTCAATTCCGTGAGCACGAAGCCCGGCGCAACGGCGTTGACGGTGATGGACCGGCTTGCCAGCTCGCGCGCGGTCGCCTTGGTCAGGCCGATCAGACCGGCCTTGGCCGCGGAATAGTTGGCCTGGCCCGTCTGACCGGCCTGCCCGGAAACGGACGTGATGTTGACGATCCGACCGCTGCGGGCCCTGAGCATCGGGCGGGTGACGGCCTTGGTCATGTAGAAGGCCCCGAACAGGTTGGTCTCAAGGACCTCGCGCCAGGCCTCCGCGCTCATCCGCATGATCAGGTCATCGCGGGTGATCCCGGCGTTGTTGACCAGGATATCCACCTTGCCGAACGCCTCGAGGGTCGCCTTCACGACCGTGTCCGCGGCTTCAGGATCCTTGACGTCCGACTGGATCGCCAACGCCCGCCGCCCAAAGGTCTCGACGGCGGCGGCGGTTTCGGCGGCCGCGACAGCATTTCCCCGATAGGTG
>JANNQZ010000125.1:0-6491 GCA_031401015.1 Chloroflexota bacterium
AGCACGTAGTCGTAGACCGGCACGAACACCGGCGAGAGACGGCGCAGCCAATCCGAGTAGGCCGAGGTGGCCACCACGGCGTGACCCGCGCGAACCGCGGCGCCGGCAGTCGTCGTGACCGTGACACCAGCGGCCCGACGCGCTAGTCCGGTCACCCGGGTTCCCTCGTGGATGCGAACACCGCGCTGGCGAGCGACCCTCGCAAGGCCGCGGCAGAGCCTGGCCGGGTCGAGCAGGATGTCCCGGCCCGGCGGACGATAAAGGCCGGCGTGCCACAGCGGCGAGTGGACCTCGGCCTGGGCAGCGTCCCGGTCCAGGAACTCGACGCGCTCGCCGTGTTCGGCCGCCTCATCCACCCAGGCCCGGAACTCGTCGGCCTGATACGCCTGATCCGCCAGGGCGAGGGTTCCGGTCTCCTCGAGGTCGCAGTCGATGCCATGCGTCCGGGTGAACGCAATCAGGCCGCGAAGATTCTCGATGCCTTCGCGCTCCAGTCGCGGGAGGTCATCGGGGAAGTGGCGGATCCCGTTGGCCAGGCCGTGGGTCAGGCTCGCCTCGCAGAACCCGCCGTTGCGACCGCTGGCGCCAAAGGCCACGCTGTCCGACTCCAGCACCGCGATGCGCAGGCCCGGGTCCGTATCGGTCAGCTGGATGGCCGTCCACAACCCCGTGAAGCCGCCACCCACGATGGCAATGTCGACCTCAAGATGCTCCCCGGGGTTCAGCGGCGGATCTGCCACATCGGCCGCGGCGGGTTTGCGCAGCCAGTAGTTGGTGGTGCTCATCCCGTCCGGTCGATGGCCGTCGTGGGCGGTCGTTCCCGGCCGGCGTTCACAATCATTCGGTGACCACCAGTTCATCGATCGCGACGATGCGGTCGCCCTTCGTCCCGATCGCTTCGATCGTGAGCGTGTGACGTCCGGCCGCTTTCCAGGAGATGCTGTACAGCGTCACGCTGGCGCGGAAGCTGGGTTGCTGGAGGTCGACGATCTTGACCTCGACCCCGTCGACCAGCACACGGGCCTTGCCGCGGGTCGGCCCGACCGGGCCAAACCATGCAATCCGGCTACCCTTGAACGTGATTGAGGCGGTGGCACCGTCGGCGCTCGCGTAGCTCACGGCCCCACCCGCATATCCGCCGTGTTCCGCCGCCTGCCACGCACCCGTGTAGTCGATCGTGGAGCTCCGCTCCGAGTAACGGGTGGCAGCCGCAATCGCTTCCTCGCTGCCGGTGCCACCCGCTGCCGACCCCTTGAAGATGGCCATGACCCGTGTCACGTAGGTCGTGGCAGCATGCGACCAGGCGGTGGTTCGCGATGACCCGGTTAGCCACCAGTAGGACACTCGCCGCCAGCTCCCGAGCCAGCGGTAGAGCGAGCGCATCTTGCCTCTCGCTACCTTCTCCTGGTTGGCCACGGTCGGCGCGGCATTCGCATCGCCCAGATAGGCCCGCGCCCAGGATTGCCAGTTCGAAGGCATGATCTGGTAGCGACCAAAGGCGCCCGAGGTCTGGTTGACCGCTTTGTGGTTGCCGTTCGATTCAACCCGAGCCGTTGCGGTCATGAACTTCTCAAGGCCGGGTGGGTCCGCAGCGAGGGCTGGTGCGGTCCCGAAACCGCCGATGGCACCGACGGCCAGGGTCGCCGCCAGCGCCGCCGCAACCGCCACACGGCGGCCTGCCTGGACCTGCAATGCACCCTCCCTGGTGGCCGGAGTTGGGGTTCACGGAGCGGTTCGGCCGCCTGGCCCGAGCCGCCCGCCGTCCGGGGTCGGTCAGGATACGATGCACTCCCGGCGATCGACAAGTGGGACTTTCGGCTGAGGGGCTCTCAGGATTCCCGTCTCGTGGAACGCCGGGCGGGCCATCGCACCCGCGAGGCTGCCGAGTTCGACCCAATGCGGCGCTACCCCGGTCAGCTGGCGCGCCGGGCGGACCATCGAACCCGCGAGGAAGCATGTGGATGGTCGGGTCGTCGGTTCGCCGGTCGGACGGCACGCCCAGCGTTCAATGGGCGCAAGCGCCCCGGGGCGCACCGGGCCTAGATATCAGTCCGCCAGACAGGATCGGCGGCGTATCGCGTCGCCCGAGAGTCAGGTGACCGCCAGATCCAGCAGGAATGCGGCGGCACGGTCGAGCGCGTCGTCCAGCACCGGCTTGAGCGTATGGCCCAGCCGCGGGTAGGTCACCAGCTGCGCGCTGCCCAGGCGTGCCACAACCGAGCGGAGTAGATCGATCCGGGCGAACGGATCCGACTCGCCGGAGAGCAGCAGTACGGGACAGCGGATCGACGGCCAATGCGCGATCCGGGCCTCCGTCCGGTCAGGCGATCCAGGTGGATGGAGCGGATAGCTGAACAGGACGAGGCCGGCGAACAGCGCCCCGGGTTCGGCAGCCGCGAGACTCGCGACGCGGCCCCCGTACGAATGCCCGCCGATGGCCACATCGACGGCGGCAGGCACGACGAGGTGGAAGGCGGGCACAGCGTCCTCCGCCTTGCGCCTGGGCAGGTCGATGGCGACTGCGTTCACGCCACGCCGGCGGAGCCCCTCGACAACCGGCGTCATGCTGGCGGCCGTGCCGCTCGCGCCATGTCCGAGGAAACAGCGCACGGCCATTGGCACAGGGTACCCTGTGGGCTGGGCCGTTCGGCGGAATGCCGGATGACCCACTCGGGTCATGGCCGTGGACCCGATGCACCAGCCATCCTCGCCCGCGAGACCCATCGCGAGGAGCCAATGCCGACCAACGACAGACGCCGCACCGAGATCCGCAGGGCGCACCCCACGACCTTGACGGCAACGGCGACGGCCCTCCTGCTGCTCGCGGCCACGATCGGCGCGGCCTTCGCGCCCGCTCGAACACTGGCCGAGGAGCCGAGCGCCAGCCCGGTGGCCGCGCCAGTGCCATCGCCCGCCGCGACGGTCAGCGGGCCCACCATTCTTGGCGAGACCGTCACGTTCCACGGACGCGGCTACGGGCACGGCGTCGGGATGTCGCAGTATGGGGCGCGTGGCCGGGCGCTTGCGGGCGAGGATGCGGTGACCATCCTGGCCCACTACTACCAGGGCGCGGCTATCGCACCGATTGACCCGGCAACGCGGATCCGGGTGCTGGTCCAGTCCCGCTGGATCGCTTCAGAAGCGACCCCGCTGGTCATCTTCGGTCGCGTCACGCCGTGGTCGATCGATGGGCTGGGCGCAACCTTTCCACCGGATGCGCGCCTCCGGCTGATCCCGCTCACGAGCAGTGACGCCGCCGCGATTGCAGGTCAATGGCGCCTCCTGATCGAGGCCGCCGACGCCACCGTCCTGTTCGACGGGCCGGCACCGCTCGACTTTACCGTTCGGGCGAACGCCGATGACGGCCGCCTCCAGCTGTGGTCCAAGCCGACCCGCTACGACCGGTACCGCGGCTCGCTCCGGGTCCTGGTCCAGACCGCAACACGGGTCTCCGTGGTGAACGAGGTGGCGGTGGAGCAATACCTCGCCGGGGTCGTGCCGATCGAGATGCCACCGGCATGGCCGGCCGCCGCGCTCCAGGCTCAGGCGATTGCCGCGCGCTCATTTGCGGCGCGTCGGCTGCGCCCCGGCGTGTCGTACTTCGACGTTCCGGACGGCTCGAGTTCGCAGGTCTACCGCGGCGCCCTGGCGGAACACCCGTCCACCTCGGCCGCGATCGCCGCCACCGCCGGGCTCGTGCTGCTGAGTGGCTCGACGATCGCCAACGCCCTGTTTCACTCGACGGGCGGCGGTGCGACAGAGTCCAACGAGAACGTCTACACCTCGGCCACCGGCAAGCGGGTCGGCAAGCCGGTCAGCTATCTGCGTGGATCGCTCGACCGCGCTGCCGATGGCACGCCATTCGATTCGCTTGCCCCATACGCGAGCTGGGCGACGAGGACCTACAGCCGGGCCCAGCTGTCCGCCTGGTTCGCCACAGACCCGCGGACCAACGTAGGCGACCTGACGGCGCTGGACCTGCAAGACCGCGGCGTCTCCGGGCGCCTGGTGAGCGTCACGTTGATCGGCTCGCAGGGCAGCCGGACCGTGTCGGGCGAGATCTTTCGCGCGGTCTTCAACGCCCGGCGGCCCGCGACCGAGCCAAGCCTCAAGAGCACCCTCCTGGACATCGCCCCGATCCCCTGACAGCCACATCCAACCGCGCCTGGGCCACGCTACCCGGCGCGGGACTCAGAGATCGCGCCGGTCGAAGCGCCACGCGGCCAGTCCGAGCACCAGCCCGATCCACACCACTGACCAGATGACGAACAGCGGCGCCGGCGGGGCGGCTGCGTAGAAAGGATTGGCCTCGGCCAGCCGGGGGGCCTCGCCCGCGGCCAGCAGGACCAGCAGTGGCGGCTCGAGCCCGTAGATCACGCCACGCCACAGGCCGTCACTCGGCAGCACCCAGCGACTCGCCTCGGCCGCCTGGCCAAGCAGGCCGACGCCGAAGGCCGCCGCCACGCCCGCCATCACGCCGGCCATCCAGCCGAGACCGAACCCGACGACTGCGATGGCGCCAGCGGCAATCGATGGGAGCACGGTGCCCAGCGCCAGGGTCAGGGTCAGCAGGACCAACGCCTGTCCAGCCAGGAATCCCAATGCCAGCACCGGATGTGGCGGGCCGAACCCAGAGACGAGGATCGCCACTCCGATCGCCAGCAGGCCCGACAGGAGCGTGTAGGCCACCACGACGCAGGCGCACCCGAGCCAGCGGCCGAGAACCAGATCTGCACGTCGCAGCGGGCGAGCCAGGACGGCGAGGGCGACGCCGGATTCGAGGTCGCCACCGATCGCCGGTGCCCCGACGAAAGCGGCGGTCATCGCCAGGACAAAGCTGAACATGAACGCGATCAGGATGAGGATCTGCGAAACGCCGATTCGGATCTGGAGTTCGTCGGCACCATCGGCTCTGGCGAGGGTGACCAGTCGTTCGAGCCCCCAGCCGACGAGCCCAACCGAAACGATCGAGAGCGCGGCGAGGACCCATACGACCCGCCGCCGAACGAGTTCATTGACGGTCAGGCGACCGATGGCGATCATGGCCGACCGCTGGCGGTCGGCGGCGCCCCGGGGGTGGTCAAGGCGGCGGTGGCCTGGGACGAGGCCGGGGTTTCCTGGGTGATCAGTTCAACAAAACGCGCCTCCAGCGAGCCGCGACCGGGCTCCACGGCATGGATCCGCCCGCCGGCCGCGACAACGGCTGCCACGACTTCCGGGATCCGGTCCCGATCGAGCGGTTGAATCATCAGCCAATCCCCATCGACGACGATGGGCCCGAACTCGGCGAGCGCCTGGCGGCGCGCCGGCTCGAGATCCGTTACCCGCAAGCGGACACCGCCGACACCCACGACCTCGTCGAGCCGCCCGGATGCGACCGAGCGACCCCGGTGCAGGACGACGACGCGGTCGCAGACCTGTTCGACCTCGCTCAGCAGATGCGAGTTGAGGACGACCGTTGCACCGCGGTCACGGGCCGACCGAACGATGGCCCGCACGTCCATCCGGCCGATCGGATCGAGGGCTGAGGTTGGCTCGTCGAGCAGGACGAGCTCCGGATCACCGAGCAATGCCACACCCAGCCCGAGTCGCTGCTGCATCCCCTTCGAGAGACCGCTGACGACATCGTTGGCGCGGTCCGCCAGCCCGACACGGGCCAGGGCCTCGTCGATCGCGCGAGAACGATCCGCAAGCGGCAGGCCGGCGAGCTCCGAGTGGAAGCGCAGCACCTCCCGCGCCCGGAGCCACGGCTGGTAGCGGAACAGCTCGGGCAGGTAGCCGATCCGTGCCCGAGTACCCCGATCGCCGAGTGGAGCACCGAGCACGCGCCCGGTACCGCTGGATGGACGCGCCAGGCCGAGCAACAGCTTGATCGTCGTCGTCTTGCCGGCCCCGTTGGGACCGAGTAGCCCGACCAACTCGCCGCGTCCCACCACTAGGCTCAGTCCGTCAAGAGCGACCGTCCGGCCGTACGACTTGAAGATGCTGTCGAGTTCGATCGCGGGCGTTGACACGCTAGCTGTCACAAGGGCACGCGAGGATCAGATGGACCGAACCCAGGCAACAGCACGGGAGAAGCATCAGATGATCACCATTGCATGTCCATGGTGCACCGAGCCGGCAGACGTTGAGCCTATCAGCCACCGCGAGATCTCCTGCGAAACCTGCGGGATCATGGTCGAAATCGCGCCTGACGGGCAGCCCGCGCGGATGGACCGCGCCGCCTGAAGGACGGCACCAAACGGTTGCCCGTGACGCCCAGGGTGACGTAGGGCCAAGCCGCACGAGGCGCCGACCGTAGGCGCGGACGTAGGATTGGGAGATGGGTCAGAGTCGCGACGCACGAGCCGCGCGCCGACTGGTCGAAGCCGGGCGTCGGCTGGGCGCCCGCGGATTGATCTCGGCTGGGGAAGGCAACCTGTCCGCGCGCCTTGACCGTGACCGGCTGCTGGTCACGCCGACCGGGCGGCGCAAGGATGAACTCGTGCCGG